>CAZHGG010000432.1:0-5756 GCA_964531755.1 uncultured Polyangiaceae bacterium | reverse complement strand
GTGGTGGCGCGACGGCGGGCTTGGGCGGCCCGCCCTCCCACGGCAGCCGCGCGTTCGCGATGCCCTCGCGGCGCAGGAGCAGCGCGAGCATCTCCCCGATCTGGGGCACCTCGTTGGTGTCGTCGACCTCGCGCGCGAGGAGCTCGACGCGGCCCGTCTCCACCTGGCACACCTCGAGCTCGAGCCGGTAGCCGGAGGGCCGCGGGCTCGCCGTGCCCCGCACGGTCCACGCGGCGCCGGACGCCCGCCCGAACGCGCGGTACTCCGCGCTGGTGTCGGCGCTCCCGTCGGTGACCGCCGCGGCGCCTCGTGCGAGCTCGGGCGCCGATGGCAAGGCGTGCCGCTGCGCGATCACCGCCGCCTCCGTCGCCGACTGCGCGCGCGGCTCGCCCGGGGGGAACGGCAGCACCGCCACGCGGTCGGCGAGAGCGGCGCTCGCGACCAGTGTCGACGCTCCGAGCGTGAGCGCGGCGACGATGCGCGGCGCGAGGTGCGCAGGTGGACGGAGGGGTCGCATGGTTCGCTCAGCCGCCGGGACCCGGCAAGTAGAGCACGAAGCGCCGCGCGCGTCGCGTGGGGCCGGGCCGCACGGACCGCCACGGCTCCCGAGAATTGTGTAGAACGCACCTATGAGACCGTCACGCGCCTTGGCGCCCCTCGTCGTCGCGCCCGTCGCGCTCGTCGCCGCCTGCGACGCGGGCGCCCCGCCGCGCGCTCCCGTGAGCGTCCAGAGCGCCGTCTCGCGGCCCACCGCGTCGGCCGCCTCCGCGCACCCGTCGGCGCCGGCGGGCACCCCCGATCCGACCCTCCCGCCGCGGCGCCTCTTCTTCGCGCCGCCGGAGCGCGTCGCCGTGAAGCTCAGCCCGGACGGCGCCTGGGTGTCGTACCTCGCCCGCGTGAACGGCGTGAACAACGTGTTCGTCGCGCCCGCGGAGGACCCCGAGAGGGCGGTCGCGGTCACCCACGAGACCGCGCGGGGCGTGCGGAGCTACACGTGGGCCTTCACGAGCCGCCACGTGCTCTTCCGCCGCGACGAGGGCGGCGACGAGAACTTCCACGTGCACTCGGTCGACGTCGTGTCGCGCGCCGACAAGGACCTCACGCCGCTCGCGCGCGTCCAGGCGCGCATCGAGGCGAGGAGCCGCTTGCGCCCCGCCGAGGTGGTGCTCGGCCTGAACGACCGCGCCCCGCGCTTCCACGACCTCTACGCGGTGAACGTCGTGACGGGCGCCCGCCGGCTCCTCGTGAAGAACGACGCCGAGATGTCGAGCTTCGTCCTCGACGCGAGCCTGCGGCCGCGCGTGGCCACGCGGAACCTCCCCGACGGGAGCGCCGAGCTCTACACGCCCACCCGCGCGGGCGCCTTCGCTCCCTTGGGCAAGGTGCCCGCCGCCGACGCCCTCACCACCACGCTCCTCGGCGTCGACGGCCCCGGCAAGCGGCTCTTCCTGACGGACAGCCGCGGGCGAGACACGGCCTCGCTCGTCGCCATCGACCTCGCGAGCGGCGAGGCCCGCGTCCTCGTGGACGACGGCCAGGCCGACGTGGAGGGCGCGACCCTCGACCCGTCCACGCAGGCCCCGCAGGCCGTGCAGGCGACCTACGACCGGGTGCGCTGGCACCTCGTCGGCGATGCGCTCGCGCCCGACCTCGAGGCGCTCCGAGAGCTCGCCCACGGGGACGCGTTCGACATCGTCACGCGCAGCCTCGACGACGCGCGCTGGCTCGTGGCCGTGCACGCCGCCGACGCCCCCACGCGCTACTACCGGTACGACAGGCCGCCCGCCGTTCGGCCAGGTGTCGACGCCAAGCGCACGACAACGCTGATTTTTTCGGCCTCGAGGGCGCTCGAGGCGCTGCCGCTTCAGCCCATGCACTCGCGCGTCGTGCGCGCGCGCGACGGCCTCCCGCTCGTGAGCTACCTCACGTTGCCCAGGGGCTCCGATCCGGACCACCGGGGCCGGCCCACCGCGCCTCTGCCGATGGTGCTCGTCGTGCACGCCGGCCCCTGGGCGCGCGACTCGTGGGGCCTCGTGCCCGAGGCGCAGTGGCTCGCGAGCCGAGGCTACGCCGTGCTGGCCGTGAACTTCCGCGGCTCGACCGGCTTCGGCAAAGGCTTCGTCGACGCGGCCGACCACGAGTGGGGCGGCAAGATGGGCGCCGACCTGCTCGACGCGGTCGCCTGGGCGGAGGCCGAGGGCGTCGCGATCAAGGGGCGGACCGCCCTCGTCGGCGGCGCGTACGGCGGCTTCGCCACGCTCGCCGCGCTCGCGCTCACGCCCACAGCGTTCGCGTGCGGGGTCGACATCGCGGGCTCGCCGAGCCTCGCGAGCCTGCTCGGCGCGATCCCCCCCGCGTGGACCGACGAGCTCGAGCAGCTGCGGCGGCGCGTCGGCGATCCGCGCACCGCGGAGGGGCGCGCGCTGCTCGCGTCGCGCTCTCCGCTCACGCACGCCGCGAAGATCCAGCGGCCGCTGCTGATCGGCCACGGGGCGCGCGACACGCTCGTGCCGCAGGCGGACGTCGACCAGCTCGTCGCCGCGGCGAAGGGCGCGGGGGCGAAGGTGACGTACGCGGTCTACCCCGACGAGCGGCACGGCCTCGCCCGGTCCGAGAACGTAGCCTCGTTCAACGCGCTCACGGAGGTGTTCCTCGCGCGGTGCCTCGGCGGCAAGTACGAGCCCCTCGGCGGCGATCTCTCCGGCTCGTCGCTCGAGGTGCGGGAGGGGCGGGCCCACGTCGACGGCCTCGCGGAGGCGCTGCCCTCGCCGCGGTGAGCGCGATGGACCACGCCCCGCCGCGATTGCGGTAGAGTCACGGGCCCAAGGAAACCCATGACCCAGCCCGCCGGCGGCGACGCCCAATCGTTCCCCTGCTCCCAGTGCGGAGCCAAGCTCAACTACGACGCCGGCGCGCAGGCGATGAAGTGCCCCTATTGCGGGCATCAGCAGGCCGTCCAGACCCGCCCCGAGCTCGTGCAAGGCCCCGGCGGCCAGATCGTCCAGCAGGGCGGCGGCATCCGCGAGATCCCCATCGAGCAGGGCATGCAGATGGCGGCCAAGGGCCTCGGCGTCCAGGTCACCACGATCAACTGCAAAGACTGCGGCGCGACGGTGAACGTGGGCGAGGGCGAGCGGACCACGGCGTGCGCGTTCTGCGGGTCGCACCAGGTCCTCCAAGCCCACACGAACGATCAGGCGATCCGCCCCGAGAGCCTCGTCCCGTTCAAGATCAACAAGGACGGCGCGAACGGCCTCTTCGGCAAGTGGCTCGCGAGCCTCTGGTTTCGCCCGAACGACCTCACGAAGCTCGCCAAGGTCCACGAGATGGGCGGCGTGTACGTGCCGTTCTGGACCTTCGACTCGCACGTCTACTCGAACTGGACCGCCGAGCGAGGCTGGTACTACTACGAGACCGAGACCTACACGTCGTACGAGAACGGCCAGTCGGTGACCCGCACGCGCCAGGTGCAGCGCACGCGCTGGGAGTCGGCCTGGGGCTCGCGCAACGACTTCTTCGACGACACGCTCGTGTGCGCCGGCAAGGGCCTGCCCACCGACCTCGTCGACAAGTTCTCGTCGTTCAACACCCGGGAGCTCATCCCGTACGCGCCGCACGACCTCGCCGGGTGGCGGGCCGAGGCCTACTCGCTCGACCTCATGCCCGCGTGGGGCGTGGGCATGCAGAAGATGGCGCAGGTGCAGGAGGGGCGCTGCGCCGGCGACATCGGCGGCGACACGCACCGCGGCCTGAACGTGTCCAACAACTTCACCGCTGTCACCTTCAAGCACATCCTGCTGCCGGTCTGGATCGCGGCGTACCGCTACAACGACAAGGTCTACCGCTTCCTCGTGAACGGTCAGACAGGTGAGGTCGTTGGTAAAGCACCGTACTCCTTCTGGAAAATCTTCTTCCTCGTCGTCGCGATCCTCACCGTCGTCGGCATCATCGCGGCCATCGTGTACGCCAACCAGGAGGAGGAGCCGGCGCCCCCGCCCTCGAAGCCGGCCGTCACCGCGCCGGTCAAGCCGAAGCCCACGGCGACCGCCACGGCCGCCGCCACGGACGAGCCGGCGGAGGCGCCCAGCGCCGCGCCCAGCGCGACCGTGAAGAAGCCCGCGGCGCTGCCCGCGAAGCCCGTCCCCAAGCCCTCGGCCGCGCCGAAGCCCACGGCCGCGCCGACCACCAAGCCGAGCGCGGCGCCGAAGAAGCCCGGCACCTGACGCACCTCACAGCCCGAGGCCGTGCCTACTTGCCGCGCGAGTCGCCGCGCGACAGGTGGTGCACGGCCTCGCCGAGGCCGTCGAGGGTGAGCTGGAACATCGAGAACACCTTGCCGATCTGCTCGGCCGTGCCCCCGCGCCAGTACGAGGGCGGGTCGGGGTTCAGCCACGCGGACCGCCGGAAGTGGTCGCCGAGGCGCATGAGCCAGCGCACACCGGGGAGGGTCTCGACGCCGCCTCGCGAGTAGTACTCCCAGTCGCCCGCGCCGAGCAGCTCGGTCGGGTGCATGGCCGCGTCGCCGACCAGCACGAGCTTCCACTCGGGGCCGCACTGCTCGAGCACGTCCTTCACCGGCACGGGGTCCGTGAACCGCTCGGTCTCGAAGACCCGGCCGTAGACGCAGTTGTGGAAGTAGTAGGTCTTCAGGCTGCGGATGTTCGAGGCCCGCTTCGCCGCGGAGAAGAGCCGCGAGACGACCTCCGCGTGGGGGTCCATCGACCCACCGACGTCCATCAGCAGGAGCACGCGCGTGTGGGACTTGCGCGGCGCGCGGAGCACGATCTCGAGCTCGCCCGCGTTGCGCGCGGTCTCGTGCACGGTCTCGTCGATGTCGAGCTCGTCTTGCTGGCCCTCACGCTGGAAGACGCGCAGCTTGCGGAGCGCGACCTCGATCTGGCGGACGTCGAGCACGAGATCGGATCGGTAGCCGCGGAAGCGCCGCGCGTCGGCGACGCCCATCGCGCTCCTCCCGCCGCCGGACGGCCCCACCCGCAGCCCGGAGGGGTGCGCGCCGTGGGCCCCGAACGGGCTCGTGCCGCCCGTGCCGACCCAGCGGTTGCCGCCGTCGTGCCGCTCGCGCTGCTCGCGCATGCGCTCCTCGAACTGTCTTCGGAGCTCCTCCATGTCGAGCGACTCGATCGCCGCGAGCTCCTCGGGCGTGAGCTGCTTGCGGAGGAGCGGGTCGGCGAGCCAGTCTTCGAGCTCCTTCAGGAGGGCCGTGCTCGCCGCCGAGATGCCCTTGAAATGGGCCAGGAAGGCCTCGTCGAAGGCGTCGAGATCGGTCTCGCGATGTACGCAAATCGCGCGGGCCACATGGTAGAAGCCGTCGAGCGAGCTCTCGTGGAGCCCGTGGATCAGCGCCTTCGCGAGCGACACCGCCTCCTGCGGGCCGACCTTCACCTTCCGCGCGCGGAGCTCGTACAAGAACGGCACGAACGCGGCGCTCATTTCGAGGCGCCTCCGCCGCAGCGCGCGTCGCCTGCGGTCCGCGCGAAGAGCTCGTGGTCGCCGACGCGCAGGGAGCGAGGGAGGGACACGCCGCCCGAATAGCGCCCCTCGGCGTCGGTGACCAGCGCGCCGAGCGAGGTCTCGTGCCCGCCCTTCTCACGGAGCACGAGCTCGACGGGCACCCGGGCGCAGGGCTCGCCGTCCGCGGTGATCTCGCCGGACGCCTCGAGGCGCCCACCGCGCGCGACCGAGGCCGCCACGATCCGCAGCGCCACCGCCGCGGCGGGCCGGTGCGCGAGGGGCTC
>CAZHGG010000431.1:0-5760 GCA_964531755.1 uncultured Polyangiaceae bacterium | reverse complement strand
GCTCGAGCGCGCGCGCCTACGTGCTCCGCACCGGCGAGGTCGCGCTCTCCGGCGACTCCAAGACCCTCGCGAGCGATCCCGAGATCCAGAAGGCGTACCTCGGCGGGTGACGGTGGCCGCGATCCGCGGGGAGGCATGACATGAGGGTGGTCGTCACCGGCGGGACGGGGTTCATCGGGGAGCGGCTCGTCCGCGCCCTCGCCGCGCGCGGCGACGAGGTCGTCGTGCTGAGCCGGCGCGCGGGCAGCTCCCCGTCGGCCACGATCGTGCCGTGGTCGCCCGCGGAGCCGGGCGGCGCGCCGTGGGTCGACGAGGTCGCCCGCGCCGACGCGGTGGTCCACCTGGCCGGCGCGGGCATCCTCGACAAGCGCTGGAGCGAGGCGCACCTCGACGACGCGCGGAGGAGCCGCGTCGTCCCCACGCGCCGCATCGCCGAGGTCCTCGCGGAGGCGACGCGAGCGCCCGGCCGCGAGCGCCCGCCGGTGCTCGTGAGCGCCTCGGCGGTGGGCTACTACGGCTTCCTCGACGACGGCCGCGTGTGCGACGAGGCCGCGCCTTGCGGGTCCGACGTGCTCGCGCGCATGTGCCACGACTGGGAGGCCGCGGCCGAGCCCGCGGTCGCCGCGGGGCTGCGCGTCGTGAAGGCGCGCATCGGGGTCGTGCTCGGGCCCGAGGGCGGCGCGCTCGCGCAGATGTTGCCCGCGTTTCGCGGGTTCGTCGGCGGGCCGCTGGGCTCCGGGCGGCAGTACCTCGCGTGGATTCACGCCGACGACGCGGTGCGCGGGCTGCTCTTCGCCCTCGACACCGCGGCGCTCTCCGGCCCCGTGAACGTCACCGCGCCCGCCCCCGTGAACATGAACGAGTTCGCGAAGACGCTCGGGCGCGTGCTCGGGCGACCGGCCGTCTTTCGGGTGCCCGGGTTCGCGCTGCGCGCCCTCATCGGGGCCGGCGCCGAGGTGGTCCTCACCGGGCAGAACGCCGTCCCGGCGAGGCTCACGGACGCGGGCTTCACGTTCCGCTTCCCCGCGCTCGAGGCCGCCCTCCGCGACGCGTTGGCCGCTGGCTGACACAGAAACTTGGCCGGGGTACGCACCTTTCCGCACACTCCCGCGGTGCTCGCCCCGTTCCGACGCCTGATGGCGGCTCTGGCGCTGCTCCTCACGGCGGTGCTCGCCGGGGGCCTCGGGTATTGGCTCATCGGGCACGGGCGCTGGGCGTACTCGGAGTGCGTCTACATGACCACGATCACCCTCACGACCGTGGGCTTCGGCGAGCTGCCGAACATGGCGGACGTGCCTGGGGCGCGCCTGCTCACGGGGATCGTGGCCGCGTTCGGCGTGGGGGTCGTGGCGTACGCGCAAGGCAACGTGACCGCGCTCGTCATCGAGGGCGCGTTCGGAGAGGCGCTGAGGAAGAGGCGAATGCAGAAGGCGATTGAGGCCCTGCGGGGCCACGTGGTGATCGCTGGCGCGGGCTCGACCGGCCGGCACGTCGTCGAGGAGCTCCACAGCACGGCGACGCCGTTCGTCGTGATCGACCAGAACGAGGCGCACATGAAGCGCATCTCGGACGAGCTCTGCGAGGGCAAGCTGCTCTACGTGCTCGGGGACGCGACCGACGATCACGCCCTCATCGCCGCGGGCGTGCGCCGCGCTTCGGGCGTCGTCGCCGCGCTCACGGACGACCGCGACAACGTGTTCGTGACCCTCAGCGCGCGCAGCCTGAACCCCACCGCGCGCATCGTGAGCAAGGTCATCGAGGACCCCTCCGAGGCGAAGATGCTGAAGGCGGGGGCGACCGCCGTCGTCAGCCCCACGCAGATCGGCGGGCGCCGCATCGCCTCCGAGCTCTTGCGGCCCAACGTGAACGAGTTCTTCGACCAGATGTTCCGCGACACGCGGAAGCTCCGCCTCGAGGAGGTGGCGATCCCCGCGGGCTCGACGTACGACGGGCAGACCCTTCGCGACACGCCGATCCGCAAGGAGACGAGCCTGCTCGTCATCGCCGTGAAGACCGACGACGGCGCCTTCGTCTACAACCCGGATCCTGCGCTCGTGCTGACCGGCGGGTCGACGCTCATCGTGATGGGCGAGGTCGGCTCCGTCGTGAAGCTCCGCAAGCTCGTGGCGGGCTCGCTGTAGGGCTCGCGTTCCGCTTCGGCGCTTGCGTTGGGCTCGTCGGCCAGCCAAGAATGACGCGCGTCGAGCGGCGCCCGTACGGGGCCATCCCGCCCGTCGCGCGCACGTCGCTTCGAGAGGGGACAGAGTGAGCACCAACACGTACAGCGTTCGGATCGCGCGCGTCGAGGGCGCGGAGGTGGACCTCGCGTACACGTTCGGGCCCGACGAGAGCGGCGTCTCCAAGACGTTCTCGTTCTGGCTCTTCGTCCTCGCGGAGGGCGTCGCAGAGAAGAAGGTGAAGGGGGCCCTGGCCAAGGCGATCGACGTCGACGACGTCACCGATCCCGAGGAGTTCTCGCGGGCCACCGAGAAGCGCGCGATGAAGGTGCTCCGGTCGGTCGTGATCGGCAAGGTGGAGGGGGGAAAGCCGCGAGACATGGGGCGCTACGTTCGCGTCAAGGTGCCCGCGAGCGCGCCCCGCCCCGTCGTGGAGGTTCGACTGGCGATGACCGACGAGCGCTTCGCGCGCTCGCTCAAGGTGGGGGCCTCGTGGGGCGGCACCGCGTTCGATCCGGGCCTGACGGAGGCCGCGTTCGACTACGAGGCCGACGACTGGGACGACCACGACGACGACGACGACTAGCCCCGGCCGATCAGGCCGCGATCCCTCGTGAGCGCAGCACGTCGCGGAGCGCGGCCTGCACGTCGGGCGCCGACGCGGGGAGGGCCGAGCGCGCGAGCTCGATGAACCGCGCGCCGCGAGAGCGCTTGAGCGCCTCGACCGCGGCGACCCGGTCGGCGGGCGCGCCGTGCTCGAGGATGGACAGCAGGAACTCGGCCGCCTCCAGGGTGTCGACCTTCGCGAGCGCCCGCACCGCGCTCGCCCGCACGAACGGCTGCGGCGCCTCGCGGATGATGCGCGAGAGCGGGTCGAAGGCGTGCTGGAAGTAGAGCGCCTCGACCGCGCGCGCCGCCTGCTCCACGACGCCGGGATCGTTGTCGCGCAGCCCTTGCCGCACCGTGATGAAGCTCCGCTTGAAGAAGAGCGTGCCCATCGCGACGAGCACGGCGACCTTCACCGTGCGCTCGGGGCGGGCGAAGAGCTTCTCCAGCGGCGAGAGCACGGCGTAGAGCTGGAGCTGCGCGAGCTGATCGGCGAGGCGCGCGCGCGCCGCCTGCGACGCCGGCCCCGCGTCGTTCGAGGCCTCGACGGCGAACGCCGTGAGCCGCGCGAGCATCGCGCGGCGACGGATGAGGTCGGGCCAGCTCCGGTTCAGGAGCACGTCGGCGCACGCCTCGGAGGCCTGGCCCTGCTGCTCCCACTCGAGCAGGTCGACGTGCCACACGTCGGGGAAGTGGTTCTCCTGGCGCAGGTGCGAGGGCAGGGGCGCCGCCTCGAGCGCCTCGTCGCGCACGTTGTCATAGCGGCGCGCCGCGCGCGCGTAGTGCGCCTTCCGGCGTGGCTCGAGGTCCATCGCGGCGAGCTCCTGATAGAGCTGACCTACTCGGCTGAAGTGGCCCACCTCACCGAAGGCGAGCACCGCGGCGAGCACGGCGTTCTCGGCGATCTCGGCGGGCGCGCCGCGCGCGAGGTGCTGCCGCGCCACGCTCCGCCAGAGGTCGGCCTGCACCAGGATGTAGTGGGCGGCGGTGGAGGACATGCCGAGCGAGCGGGCGTATTCGGAGGCCTCGCGCGCGAGCGTGGCCGCCGCCGACAGCTCGCCCTTCTCCTTCGCCGCGCCGAGCGCGTCCTCGAAGTACTGCAGCGCGAAGTACTTGAGGTGATCCTCGCGCAGGATGCGGATGCAGTTGACGAAGCCCTCGAGCACGTCCTCGAACATCCCGCTCTCGCGGCCGATCTGGACGAGCACCTGGAAGCAGTCGAACGCGCGCTCGCGAAGGCCCACCGACTCGAAGTGGTCGGCGGCCTCCTCGAGGAGGCGCACCGCGGCCACCGTGGCCTCGCGCGCCTGGCGCGCGTCTTTGCATTTCTTCGCGCACCGCGCGAGGTTGAACTGCACGAGCGCGGCGTTGTAGGCGTCGGCGCCGCTGCCGGTCACCTGGCCGAGGCGCGACCACAGAGCGCGCGCGCCCAGCCAGTCCTCGCCACGAGGCCGGCGTTCTCCATCTCGCGGGCGGCGTTCGCCATGTCGTTCGAGGCCGCGAGCGTGCGCGCCCGGTCTTGGGGCGGCACGTGGGGCAGCTTCTGGTAGCACCGTCGCATGGCCTCGGCGTCGTTCAGCGCGAGGTACCACTCGACGGTCAGCGCCGAGCGCACGTCGCCTCGCCGCTCGAGCACGTCGACGAGCGGGCGCAGCACCGACACGTAGTCGTGCTCGGCCACGTGGGTCTGCTGCGCGGCCGTCACGAGGGCGTTCGCCGCGTCGTCGAGGTTTCCCCGGCTCAGCGAGACGCGGGCGCGCTCACGGAGGTGGTGGAGATCGTCGAGCATCGGGGGCGGAGCTTATCGCACGAGCGCCTGGCGCGTGGCGAGAACCGGCGCGCCTCGCGGCCTTCGAGCCGGGTCAGGGCGAGGGGGGGAGCTTCCGGGGCTCGGCGCGCTCGGCGTCCCGGGCGGCGCGCCTGCGGGCGGGGATCGTCACCAGCGTCTCGACCACGCCGATCACGATGTAGAACGACAAGAGCCACACGAGCACGAACGCCGGGCCCGTCTTCACCGAGACGATGACGCTCGAGCCGACGGCGAAGAACACGAGCCCGACCGAGCGCCAGTTGAGCTTCATGTCCTTGAAGGACCGGAAGCGGATGGTGGACACCTGCAGGAACGCGAGGAAGAGCGTGAGGCCGATCATCGCCCACACGTACTCGGGCCCCGCGAGCTTGCCCGCCACGGCGTGGTTGGCCACGATGATCGAAATGAGGATCCCTGCGGCGCCGGGCACGGGAAGGCCCACGATGTACTTGGGCGGAGTGGTGGGCTCGCCGTTCTCGCCCATGCTGAGCACGTTGAACCGGGCGAGGCGCACGGCGCCCGCCGCGGCGAACACGAACGACACGACGAGCCCGAGCGTGCCCTTCTGGTGGAGCGACCAGCTGTAGACCATCATCGCCGGGGCCACGCCGAAGGAGATCACGTCGGCGAGCGAGTCGATCTGCAGGCCGAACGCGCTCTGTGTCTTCGTGAGGCGCGCGACCCGCCCGTCGAGCATGTCGAAGAAGAGCGCGTACACGAGCAGGAGCGACGCCTTGTAGAAGTCGTCGTCGCCGTGGGCCGAGGCGCTGATGCGGATCGAGTCGAACCCGCAGAAGATGCTCGACAGCGTGATCATGTTCGGCAGCAGAAAGAGGGTCTTTCTGAGGTCGAGCTTCTTGCGCGTGGCTGGTGGCAACGTGGGCTCCTCGTTGGGGGCCAGAGCCCCCTGGTGTCGCGCGTAACACTGACCCAAACCCCGGCCCGGGTAAAGGCGCCGACGGCCGATTTCTTCCACTGGGGGACGCAACGTGGCGGGACGGCGGCTTGTTCCTTCTCGGGCGACGTTTGCCGCCGCCGCCGGGATCGGGCACGCTCGCGCGCGTGAGGAGCGCACGACTCGGGCTCAGCGGGCGGCGACGCCCGCCGCGTGGGGTGGGGCCCCCGTGGGCTTTGCCCACTGGGGCGGGGCGGCGCGTGCCGCCCCGG
>CAZHGG010000430.1:0-5763 GCA_964531755.1 uncultured Polyangiaceae bacterium | reverse complement strand
CCGCGCGACTCCCCGCGCCCTCCGCACATCGGGAGACCTACGCCCCCGGGGCCAGCGCGGGTCTCGGTAGCCTCACCGGGAAGACCACCGTGGACCCCGCGCTCCAGGCGAAGGTGCTGCGCCTGCTCGACGAGACGCGCGCGCCGGGCGGCGCGATCGTCGTGTCCGACGTGCGCACCGGCCGGGTGCTCGCGTGGGCGTCGCGCGGGCCCGGTGACTGGGTGCGTGAAGCACACACCTCGAGCGCCAGTGTGTTCAAGATCGTCACGACCGCCGCGCTGCTCGATCGGCGCCGGGTCTCTCTCTCGACGCGGCAGTGCTACACCGACGCGGAGCACGGCATCACCGAGGCCGATCTCGACGACGGCCCCCGCGACGTCGGCTGCGTGCCCTTCTCCGAGGCGCTCGGTCTCAGCATCAACACGGTGTTCGCGCGCCTCACGCTGAAGCACCTCACCCCCCTCGAGCTCCGCGCGACGGCGAGCGCGGTGGGCTTCGGCGCGCGCGTCCCGGCCGATGTGGACGCGCCGTTCGGAGACGTGGCGATCCCCGACGATCGCCTGGGCCTCGCGCGCGCTTCGGCCGGCTTCTGGAGCGCCAAGCTCTCGCCCTTGGGCGCGGTGTTCGCGATGAGCACCATCGCCAACGGCGGCGAGAAGGTGAAGCTCTTCGTGCGCGACGGCGGCGCCCCGGTCGCGCGCGTGTCGGTGGGCCGTGCCATGAGCCCCGAGACGGCGCGCGCGATGACGCAGATGCTCGTCGTCACCACGCGGCGGGGGACGGCCGCCAAGGCGTTCCGGGAGGGGGGCCGCCCCTCGCTCCCCGGCGTCTCCGTGGCGGGAAAGACCGGCACGCTCGTCGGCGGCCATCCGACGCGCATGGTCTCGTGGTTCGCGGGCTTCGCGCCCGCGGAGAAGCCCGAGATCGCGGTCGCCGTGCTGCTCTCGAACGACGTCTCGTGGTGGGCGAAGGGCAACGTGGTCGCCCGCCGGGTGCTCGAGGCCTACTTCCCACCGCGCTGACGATCAGCGCGCGAAGCGGACCCAGGTCTCGGGCAGGGGCCCGCCGAGCAGCTTCTCGGCCGCCGCGCGATCGAGCAGCGCGAAGGTGAGCGCGCCGCGGAAGACCTCGGCGTCCTCCTGAACCAGCGTCACGGTCATCTTCACGACGCGGGGGGTGTCGGACACGATCTCCCCGCGGCCGTGCACGGGCACGCCGATGCGGACCGGGCGGAGCAAGCGCGCCTCGATGGCGGCCGTGAACCCGAAGCGCTCCTTCAGGCCCAGCACGACCCACGCCGCGAGCTCGTCGGCGAGCGTCATCACGAGCCCGCCGTGCATGAGCCCGGGCGGCCCCTGGAACCGCTCGGGCGGCGTGAAGTCGACGCACACGGCGTCGCCCTCGCGGTAGGGCTCGAGGCGAAACCCGACGGGGTGGTGCGGCCCGCAACCGAAGCACGGCTGGTCGGGGCCAAAGGTGCTGGAGGGGTCGAGGGGCACGCGCTCGGTCATGGCGAGCCGATACCGCGCGTCGCGCGCGAAGGGAAGGGGCGTAGCGGCGGCGCGAGGTTCGTGTAAACTGCAACGAGTCGCGTGAAGCTCTCGAGCCTGTCGACCTCGGCGAAGGTGTCGCTCGTGTCGAGCGCGGTGGCGCTCACCCTGCTGGCGGTCGCGTGGCGCGCCCCGCTGGCGGCGCCCTTCAGCTACTCGACGCACAAGCTCCTGCACGTGCTCGGCGCGCTGCTCCTGCTCGGCAACCTGGTCGCGGGCCCTGTCTGGGTGATGCTCGCGTGGTTCGAGCCGGGGCGTCCCCATCTCGGCTTCGCCACGCGCGCGCTCTCCGCCGCCGACATCTACCTGACGATGCCGGGGGTGCAGCTAGCCGCGTGGAACGGGGTGTGGCTCGCGTCCACGTTCGGCGGGGTGCGGGCCCAGCCGTGGATGGTGGAGAGCGTGGTCATGCTCGTCGCCACCTCGCTCTTCTCCGTGACGGCGGTGCTCTACTGGCAGGAGCGGCTCGTGGAGGCGGCGCGGCGCGGCGACGAGGCGGGCAGCCGGCGCGCGCTCGCGCTCTGGAGCGTGTTCGGCACGGCCGTGGGCGTCCCGCTCGGGCTCATCTTCTACGAGATGGTGACGAAGCGCCCGCTCGTGCTGCCCGCGCCGCCCTGACCCCGGATCTCGCGCCTAGAGCCTGCCCAACAGCGCCTCGGCGCGCAGCTTCCACACCATGCCCACGGCCTCGAGGAACACCTTGCGGCTCATCTTCGAGTGCCCCACCTTGCGGTCGACGAACACGATGGGCACCTCGGCCACGGTCATGCCCTTCAAGATGGCGCGGTAGGTGAGCTCGATCTGGAACGAGTACCCGTTGGAGCGCACCTGCCCGAGGTCGATCGCCTCGAGGGCCCGGCGAGAGTACGCTTTGAAGCCGCTCGTGAGATCGCGCACGTCGAGGCCGAGCACCAGGCGGGAGTACAGCGAGCCGCCCTTCGACAGCGCGTGCCGCCCGACGCCCCAGCCCTGGACGCCGCCCCCGGGGATGTTGCGTGACCCGATGACCACGTCGGCGCCGCGATCGAGCTCCGCCACGAAGGCAGGCAAGTACTTGGGATCGTGGGAGAGATCGGCGTCCATCTCGAAGATGCGGTCGTAGCCCTCGGAGAGCCCGAGGCGGAACGCGTCGAGGTAGGCGGTGCCGAGGCCGAGCTTCCCGGCGCGGTGCAGCACGCGCACCTGGGGGTCGGCCTGGGCGAGCTCGTCGGCGAGCGCCCCTGTGCCGTCCGGGGAGGCGTCGTCGACGACGAGGACGTCGGCCGGCGGGAAGGCCGCGCGCACGAGCCCCACGAACTTCGCGAGGTTGTCGCGTTCGTTGTAGGTCGGCGTGACGATGAGCGTGCGGGCCATGCTGCGAGCCTCGCAGCTTGTACCAAACTCCGCGCGGCGGGCTCAACAACGGCCCCTCCGGGGGCGCTTTTGTGGCCGCCAACGGCGCCGGAAAGGCTGGTACGGTGGGCTGTGCCCTCGAAGTCGACGCGACCGCCCCCGGCCCCCGCGCCGCCCGCGAGCTCCTCGCGGGACGTCGTGTCCGGGCCGCGCCGTCGCAAGAGCGACGACTCGTCGCGTGACCTCGATCCGACCGCGCAGCTCACGCGCGAGCTCGACCGCGCGAACAAAGTCGCGACCGCGTTCCGCGACGTCGGCCTCGCGCTCGGCGCGGCGCGTGATCTCGACGCCCTGCTCGACCTCGTCCTCACGCGCATCGTCTCCACGCTCGAGGCCGACCGGGCCACGCTCTACCTGCTCGATCGCGAGCGAAACACGCTCGTGAGTCGCCTCGTGCAAGGCGGCGAGGTGCGCCAGATCCAGCTCGCGGTCGGCGAGGGCATCGCGGGCGCCGTGGCCGAGACGGGCGAGACCGTGCTCGTGCGCGACGCCTACAAGGACGCCCGGTTCAACCCCGAGTGGGACCTCACCTCCGGCTACCGCACGCGCTCGATCCTGTGCGTCCCCATGCGCGACACGAGCGGCCGCACGAGCGGCGTGGTGCAGGTCCTGAACAAGAAGCACGGGGTGTTCACGGCCGACGACGCGGAGCTGCTCACGGCGCTCGCGACCTCGGCGGGCATCGCGGTCGAGAACGCGGTGCTCCTCGCGTCGCTCGAGAGCAACAACGCCGCGCTCCTCGCCACGAAGGAGGAGCTCGAGCACCGCGTGCGCGACCTGCGGCTCTTGTTCGACCTCGAGCGCGCCATGGGGCGCGTCACGTCGCTCGAGGAGCTCTTCGTGTCGGTGCTGAAGGAGGCGGTCAAGACCTCCGGGGCGCGCGCCGGCGCCATCGCGCTCCGCCACGGCCCCGCGGACGAGATGCAGCTCTACCTGCTGCCGCACAACGCGCGCAAGACCCGGCACGTGCCGTGGACGCGCGGCAACGGCTTCCTCGGCGACGTGGTCGCGCGGGGCGTGGTCGTGCTCACGAACGACGCGCGCTCCGACCCGCGCTTCGACGGCGAGGCGGAGGATCTCATCGGCAAGGGCGAGCCGTGCGTGCTCGCGGTGCCCATCGAGGGCGAGGGCGACGCGGAGACCCCCATGGGCGCGATCGCGCTCTTCGGGAAGCCCGACGGGGGCCGCTTCGGTGACGCCGATCGCACGCTCATGCTGCTCCTGGCCGCGAACGCGTCCACGTCGATCCGCCTCCAGCTCGCGCGCGAGGGCCGCGAGCGCGAGGAGCGCCTCACCACCATCGGGCGCCTGCTCGCTGGCGTCATGCACGACCTGAAGACCCCGCTCGGCGTGCTCAGCGGGTACCTCCAGCTCATGGTGCAAGCCGAGGACCGCGTGCAGCGCGAGGAGTTCGGCGAGCTCGCCCACAAGCAGTTCGGGCTCATCTCGGCCATGCAGCGCGAGGTGCTCGAGTTCGCCCGAGGCGAGCGCAGCATGCTCGTTCGAAAGGTGTATCTTCAACCTTTCTTCGAGGACATCTCGCGGCAGATCGAGGGCGTGCTCGCGCGCGCGGGCGTCGAGCTCACGGTCGACCTCGCCGACCGCGGCGTCGCGCGCTTCGACGAGGGGAAGCTCACCCGCCTCGTGCACAACCTCGCGAGGAACGCGGCCGAGGCGATGGCCTCGCAGGGCGGCGGGAAGTTCACCATCGCGGTGTCGCGCGCGGACGACGGCGCGCTCGTGCTCACCTTCACCGACACGGGGCCGGGCATCCCGAAGGAGATCCGGCACCGCCTGTTCCAGTCGTTCGTGACGAGCGGCAAGAAGGGCGGGACGGGGCTCGGTCTGGCGATCGCGAAGAAGATCGCCGAGGAGCACGGCGGCACGATCGAGGCGCTGCCGACCGCGCCCGGGCAGCCCTCGGGCGCGGTGTTCCGCCTCACGATCCCCCAGGCCACGCAGGCGGCCCCGTGAGCGCGCGGCGCGTGGCGGTCGCGCTGCTCGGCGCGGCGCGCGCGCTCGGCGTGGCCTCCTCGTCGTCGGCCGCGGACGACGCGCCCCCGTGGACCGACCGCGACGACGTGCCGCTGGCCGAGGGCCTGCGCTCGGTCGTTCCGAAGCGCGGCGACGTGGCCCTCTACACGGCGCCCGGCGCGGGGACCCCGCGGCGCGGCAGCGTGCTCGGCTCCGCGAGGCTGCCCTTCTTCGGCACCCGCCAGGCGCCGGGCTGCACGGGTCGCTGGCTCCTCGTCGGGCCGCTCGCGTGGGTGTGCTCCGACGTCGCCGACCTCTCCTACGACGACCCGCTGAGGCCCGAGCCGCCGCGCACGCCGAGCGGGCTGCCGTTTCGGTATTACTTCGCGGCACGCGACGGCGCGTACGGCTACCGGGCGCTCCCGGAGGTGGGCGAGGGCACGCCCGACCTGGACCTCGAGCCTGGCTTCGGCGTCGCGATCGTGGGCGAGCGCAGCGCGCCGTCGGGCGAGCGCTACGGGCTCTCGCGCAGCGGGTACTACATCCCCCTCCACGACCTGGTCGCGGCGCGCACCTCGGCGTTCCACGGTGAGCGCCTCGACGCCGCCGGCGCGTCGCTGGTCGAGCTCGGGTGGGTGCTCCCCGACCGCGCGACGGTGCTCGCGGCGCCGCGGCCAGGCCCCGCGCGGGGGCAGCGCGTGCGCTTCGAAGTGGTGCGCGTCACCAAGCGCGAGGGCGCGTTCGTCCGCGTGAGCGCCGAAGGGGTCACCCCGGAGGCGTGGCTGCGCGCCGCCGACGTCGCCCGCCCGACGCAGGCGCCCCCGCCCGCCGAGGTCGGCGGCGCGCA
>CAZHGG010000429.1:0-5773 GCA_964531755.1 uncultured Polyangiaceae bacterium | reverse complement strand
CCGGACGCGGCGGAAGGTACCGACGCCGGGTCCGGCGCGACGGCCGAGGCGGCGAAGGACGCCGCGAGCGCGCCCACGCCCTCCGCCTCCTCGAGCGCGAAGTCGCCGGCGCCGGCGCCGACCGCGTCCGGCCCCAAGACGTACACGTGCGGCACGAAGCCGCAGCCCGACTGCCCGCTCCAGGCGTGGATGAAGTCGAACGCGAACCCGCCGATGGCCGCCGCCGACACCCCCACCCTCGGCGATGTATTCGACAACATCGTCAAATTCGCCCCCCCTGGGTACTCGAACTGGGCCTCGATCTCGCGCGACGGCGCCAAGGCCGCGCGCCTCGGCAAGCTCGACGGCGCCAAGGCCGCGTGCCGCGGGTGCCACGATCAGTACAAAGCCAAATACCGGCTCGCGTTCCGCGACCGGAAGATCTGAGGGGCGCGTGGCGGTCACGGGCGCACGGCTCCCTCGAGGCAACGGCAGCCGCGTCGGCCGCACGCGCGGGAAGTTCACGCAGTTTCGGCGGCTCGACGCTCTGCGCGATCTATTCGAAAACCAGCCGCTCGGCCTCACGCTCGCCGACCTGGCCGTGACGCTGCGCATCTCCGAACGCTCCGTCCGCCGCTACCTCCGCGAGATGCGCGAGCCGCTGCAGCTCGAGTACGTCGAGCCCGTGCCGGGAGGCGCGCGCGTGTGGCGCATGAAGCCGGGCGAGCGCGCGCGCGCGATCGTGCTCCGCCGGGCCCAGGCGCAGGCGCTCCTCGCCACGCGCACCCTGTTCGAGCCCACGAAGGGCTCGGCGTTCTTCGACGAGGTGGCGCTCGCCCTGGGCGAGCTGCGCAAGCTCACCCAGCGCCCCGCCCCGCGCGGCGCGAGCAAAGCGGCCGACCCCGACGCCACGCTGCACGAGCGTGTCGTGTTTCTCGCGGCGCCCGGGCGCATCCCGCCCTCGCGCGCGGAGGAGATCGACGTCGCCGTCCAGGCGCTCACCTCGGCGCGCGCCCTCACGCTCCAGCGCCGCGGGCACGCGTCGCGCTCGGTGTTCTTCCCGTACGGCGTGGTGTTCGATCGCGGCAGCCTCGTGCTGGTCGGGTGGCTCGAGGAGAGCCGCAGCGTCGTGGTGCTCCCGCTGGAGGCGACCTCGAAGCTCGAGCTCGGCGAGCGAAAGTTCCAGGTGCCGGAGTCGTTCGAGCTGGCGGCGTACCTGCACGGCGACCTCGGCGTGGCCGCGCCGTCGAAGGCGCGCCTGCTCGTCGAGTTCGACGCGCGCGTCGCCGACCTCGTGCGCGCTCGGAAGGTCCACCCCGCGCAGCGTGTGGCGGTCGCGTCCGACGGCCGCGTGCGCGTGTCGGCCCCGCTCGGCGACCGCGAGCGCGCCCGCGCGTGGGTGCTCGGCTTCGGCGAGGCGGCCAAGGTGGTCGAGCCCGCCGACCTCGCCGACGAGCTCCGGGAGACGCTCCTCGCGGCCGCTGCAAAGTACACGTAACCGCCCAGCCAGCCGCGCGATGGAAACGCGTGAGGCCCGCGCCGGAGCGCGAGCCTCTGCGGAGCCGGCCGCGGGCCGTCCTCAGGGGGCGACGCGCACCGAGAGCGTGCCGTTGATCGTGGGGTCGAACGAGGCGTCTTTGTTCGCCACGCACACGTCGAGCCGCGTCGTCCCCTTGCCCTTGAACGCGCCGCCGGTGTCGACCACGCGGAACTCGATGGCTCGGCCGTACTTGCGCTCGAGCTCCTCGATGCGGAGCTTCGTGCCGTAGCCGAAGGCCTTCGAGTCCATCGCGACCGACACGTAGGGCGCCTTGCCCGAGAGGAAGTCCTGGAGGGTGTTCAGCTTGGCGCCCATGCGGTCCTTGAAGCCGCCCTCGACGCCGCTGTTCGACGGGAAGTAGCCGGTGCCCTTGCAGCTGAAGCTCGACGCCGACATGTTGCCGTTGCCGTTGCCGACCGTGGTGCCGCCCGTGCCACCGCCGCCCGCGCCACCGCCGCCACTGCCGCCACTGCCGCCACTGCCGCCACTGCCGCCCGTGCCGCCACTCGAGCCGCCCGAGCACTGCCCCGCCTGGCAGCTCGAGGAGCCCGGGCACTGGTAGTCCGCCTTGCAGCCCGCGACGCACTGCCCGCCCGTGCAGATCTTGCCGGCGCCGTTGCTGCCAGGGTTGCACTGGCCGTCGCTCTTGCAGCTCTGGCCCGAGGGCGGCGCCGAGGCCTTCGAGCCGCAGGCGGGCGTCTCGCCGCTCATCTGGGCCTTGTCGTCGGGCTGGGCCGACACGCGCGAGCAGGTCTGGCCCTGCGCGCACTGGAAGCCGATCTGGATCTGCTTGTTCACGCACTTGTAGGCGCTGTAGTCGCGCAGATCGCTGCAGTACCAGCCGTCGGCCTTGTCGCCGCAGCTGTCCTCGCTCTCGAACGCCGAGTCGTTCGTGATCTTCTCGCCGCAGTCGGAGCTCGTCTTGGCGTTGGGCGCGCGGAGCGCGTACGCCGCGCGGGTCTTCGAGCCGGAGGCGCTGATGTTGCGCTCGTGCACGAGCGTGCCCTGGTTGTCGATGACGTAGCCGTTGCCCGGAGAGCCGTCCTTCGAGCCCGCGTACATGTAGACGTGGTCGGGGTGGCCGGGCACGCCCTTGCGGTCGCGCGTGATGATGACGTCGCCGGGCTGGAAGTCCTTCGGATCCCGGATGACCTTCCAGCCCTTGCGGAGCAGCGTGTCGCGGAACTCCTCGGTGCCCGGCTGGATGGGCATGTCGCTCACCGCGCCGGACTGCTTGAGGGCATAGGAGAGGTAGGTCGCGCAGCCGTTCCGATCCGGGCGGCTCGCGCTCGACGCGCCGATGTCGCGGAGCTTGGCGCGCGCGGCCCGGCGCACCCGCATGAAGCCGTCTTGCGACTTGTAGTAGTTGAAGAGCTTCGCGTTCGAGCCGCACGCCTCGTTGAGCTTGCTCGGCACGGCGAGGAAGGTCGCGCCGCCCGTGGTGGACGTGACGTCCTCGAACGTGAGGAGCGGGGCGAACCACTTGTCGAACCGGAGCTCGTCGCACTGCGCGCCGCCGCCCGTGAGCCGGCACTCCTTGATGATGGTGAGGTCGAAGGGGCCGTACGCGTAGCGGTCGTCGGTGCACAGGCCGCTCTCGAGGTCGACGTCGGTGCCGGCCGGGCAGAGCCCCTCGCCGCGGGCGCGCCGCGCGAGCGCCAGGTCCCACTTCGCGGTCGCGCACTGCGCGCCGCCGCCGAGCTTCTGGCACTCGGCGATCATGCCCGGGGCGAAGGGCCCCAGTGCCTGGCCACCCGCCACGCAGAAGCCGCCGATCTCGTCGAACGCCGAGCCGAGCGGGCACACCGCCAGGTCGGGGGTGACGAGGTGCAGGTACTCGCCCGTCTCCGGCTCCGTGCCCTCGTTCGCGAGCAGGGACGGATCGAGGTCGAGGATCGTCTCGCCGTTCGGGCCCACGCCGCTCCCGAGCGGCCCCGGCTCGTCGAGCCCGCTGGAGCAGCCCCCCAGCCCGGGGACGGTCACGAGCGCGAAGGCGGCGACGACCAGGAGGCGGGAGAGGCGGGCCGTGGTGCTCATGACCCGAGGAGCAGCACAGACCATGCCAAGTCAAAACGGCGAAAAACATCGGTGAATCAGGGCGATACGGCGCGCCACGGTCGAGCTGCTCCCCGCCGTCCGGGGGTGAGGCTGGTGGATCGGGCCCGGCTCTGCGACCCGTGCCTACATGACTCGTCCGCGCCCCAGGGCGACGATCCGGAGTGGATGTGTGCAAGGTACACTTCGTGCGCCACCGGCGGGGCTCCGCTGCGCTCGACGCGCGTGGTGCGACGTGGGAGAAGACACCGTGATGGACATGCAGCGAACCTCTCTCAAGCTCATCGACAAGGCAGTGACTGGCAGCCCCGCGGCGCCCGCCGCGAGGCCGCCGGTAGAGCCGGGCACCCTCCGCCACGCCGAGCTCGTCTCGGGCGAGTTCTGGCGCCACATCCCCGCGTACAAAGACGTGGGCGAGGCCCAGTTCCTCGACCACAACTGGCAGGCCAAGAACTCGGTCACGCGGGTCGACAAGCTCCTCGCGGCGATCGCGGGCCTCGTCGACGACGCGTTCATCAAAGACGCCGAGGAGGGCTTCCGGCGCGCGCCGATGAGCGTGCGCATCAGCCCGTACATGCTGGCGCTGATCGACTGGCGCGACCCCCACAAGGACCCGATCCGCACGCAGTTCCTGCCGCTCGGCTCCCGGCTCTTCGAGGACCACCCGAAGCTCGACCTCGACTCGCTGCACGAGCAAGCCGACGCCCCCGTGCCGGGGCTCACCCACCGCTACCCGGACAAGGCGCTCTTCCTGCCGCTCGACACCTGCCCCGTGTACTGCCGCTTCTGCACGCGCAGCTACGCGGTCGGCGTGGACACCGAGGAGGTCGAGAAGGTCAGCCTGAAGGCCAACGAGGAGCGCTGGAAGCGCGCGTACGAGTACATTCGCTCGCGCGCCGAGCTCGAGGACATCGTCATCTCGGGCGGCGACGCCTACCAGCTGCGGGCCTCGCAGCTCGAGGAGATCGGCATGACCCTGCTCGACATGCCCAACGTGCGGCGCATGCGCTTCGCGACCAAGGGCCCGGCGGTGATGCCGCAGAAGATCCTCACCGACGAGGCCTGGACCGACGCCCTCACGCGCGTCGTGGAGCGAGGCCGCAAGCTCCACAAGGAGGTGGTGCTCCACACGCACTTCAACCACCCGAACGAGATCACGAGCATCACCCAGGCGGCGATGAACAAGCTCTTCGAGCGCGGCGTGTTCGTGCGAAACCAGAGCGTGCTCCAGCGCGGCGTGAACGACTCGCCCGAGACCATGACGCTGCTCGTGAAGCGCCTCGGCCACGTGAACGTGCACCCGTATTACGTGTACGTGCACGACCTCGTGAAGGGCGTCGAGGACCTGCGCACCTCGGTCGACACCGCCATCCACATCGAGAAGCACGTCCGCGGCTCCACGGCCGGCTTCAACACGCCGGTGTTCGTGGTCGACGCCCCCGGCGGCGGCGGCAAGCGCGACGCGCACTCGTACGAGCACTACGACCGCGAGACGGGCATCAGCGTCTACCAGGCGCCCAGCGTGAAGCCGGGCCAGTTCTTCATGTACTTCGATCCGCTCCACCAGCTCTCCACGAGCGCGCAGCGGCGGTGGGCCGATCCGGCGGAGCAAGAGGTGATGGTGGCCGCCGCGCTGAGCCGCGCCAAAGAGCGCGTGCGTTGAGTCGCGCCCTCGCGGCCGTCGCGGCCTGCGCCTGCCTCGCCGCCCTGGTCGCCGCGAGCTCCGGCTGCGGCGCGGGCGTGGGCGTCTGCACCTCGGTCTGCTCGAGGCAGTACTCCGACTGCCTCGCGCGCGCGGCCCCGGGCGCGGAGCACTCCGACTGCGCGGCGCAGGAGCAGCGATGCAGCGCGCAGTGCAAGGAGAAGCGGTAGCCGCGCCGTAGATCCTCCTGGCGGCAGGCGCGTACGATCGCCCCCATGCGCCTCGCCCGCCTCTCGCGCCTCGCCGTCCTCGTCACCGCCCCCGCGCTCGCCACGCTCGCGGCGGGCTGCTCCAAGCCGAAGGCGGTCGACCCGCCGGCAGACGCCGCCCCCACGGACGCGGCGGCGAGCCCGAGCGCCGCCGCCACGAGCGCCCCACCCCAGAAGCTCACGACGTTCGCCTCCGACGAGGAGCTGAAGACCTACCTCGCCGACTACGGCGCCGCGGAGCGAAAGCGCCAGGAGGCCATGGCCCAGAAGCGGGCCTCGCGCCGCGCG
>CAZHGG010000428.1:0-5790 GCA_964531755.1 uncultured Polyangiaceae bacterium | reverse complement strand
GGCGGTGGCGGTGGCGGTGGCGGTGGCGGTGGCGGTGGTGGCGGCGGGCGGCCCGCGGCCCCCGCGCCGGCCCCGCAAGACGACTACAACGACTTCGGCGCGGACGACGACATCCCGTTCTGAGCCGCGGGGGTGAGCCGGTCGGCGCCCGCTCCCCCAATTTTCGTCGTAAATCCGGCCATCTCACGCCGGCGCTGGCACCTTTCGCGGTGGCCGGTGCCGGCGTTTTGAGTATGCTCGCGGGCGATGCGCCTACTCATCGCCGACAAGCTCCACCCCCGCGCCGTCGAAGAGCTCCGTACCCTGCCCATCGAGGTCGTCTACGAGCCCGAGCTCACGAAGGAGACGCTCGAGACCACCATCCGGGACGTGGGCATCCTGGTCGTCCGCTCGAAGGAGGTGACCGCGAAGGCCATCGAGGGGGCGCGCCAGCTCAACCTCATCGTGCGGGCCGGCACCGAGGCGCACAACATCGACATCCGGGCGGCCAGCAAGGGCGGGGTCTACGTGGCCAACTGCCCCGGCAAGAACGCCGGCGCCGTGGCGGAGCTCGTCCTCGGCCAGATCATCGCCCTCGACCGGCGCATTCCGGACGCCGTGCTGTCGCTCCGCAACCAGAAATGGGAGCGCGGCGAATACGGCAAGGCCGAAGGCATCGCCGGAAAGACCATCGGTATCGCGGGGTTCGGCGCGGTGGGTCGAGAGGTCGCCCGTATGGCGCAGGCCTTCGGGCTGCGCCCCCTCGCGTGGAGCCGCGGCCTGTCTCCGCAGGCCGCCGCGGAGGCGGGCGTAGGCCACGTGAAGACCATCGAGGAGCTCGCCAGCAAGAGCGACATCCTCACGCTGCACCTGCCGGTGAACGAGCGCACGCGGCAGCTCGTCAACAAGCGCGTCCTCGACCTCCTCCCGCGCCGGGCGATGCTCATCAACGTGGCGCGCGCCGACCTCGTCGACTACGCCGCGCTCCGCGAGGCGGTCAAAGGGCGCGGCCTGCGCGCCGCGGTCGACGTCTACCCGGACGAGCCCAAGGGCAAGCGCGAGTTCGTGACCGACCTCTTCGACACCCCGCCCTCGGCCACCGGCGGCTTCGTGTACGGCACGCCGCACATCGCGGCCTCCACCGACCAGGCCCAGCTCGCGATCGCCACCGAGACCGTGCGCGTCATCCGCGCCTTCCTGGTCGACGGCAACGTCCCGAACTGCCTGAACGTCTCGCACGTGCGGGTCGCGCGCTTTCAGCTCGTCATCCGCATGCTCGACAAGGTGGGCACGCTCGCGAACGTGCTGTCGGTCATCAAGCGACACGGCATCAACATCGAGGAGGTCACCAACACCGTCTTCGAGCACGCCGAGGCGTCGTCGACCAAGCTGCGCCTGCTCTCCCGGCCGAGCGAGGCGTGCCTCAGCGAGATCCGCGCGTTCGACGAGATCCTCCACCTCGACCTGGTCACCCTCCCCTACCTGGCCTAGCCGCCCGTTGAGCGCTGCGCGGCGATCCTCGGGTGCCTGCCCACCTCCGACCGTGGGCGCCGCGGGCTCCTCGGATCGCGCTCCCCGCGCCCCTCGCGACGCGCCGGCGCTCGGGCCGCGCGCGCTCGGGCTGCGGCGCTCGCGGGTTCCCGGCTGGGGCCTCGCCGCTCTGGCGGCGGCGCTGGTCACAGTCCCGGCGTGCACGCCCGTGCCCATCGTGGGGTACGACGCCGCGACGACCGACGCGGAGGCCGGCGCGCAGGCGCTCGACGCGGGGGACGCCGAGGCGGCCGCCCCGCCGACGAGGCGCCGTGAGTGGGACGCGGGCGTCGACGACGACGCGTTCCCGTCGTCCGACCAGGAGCTCGAGCTGCGCATGCGGCACCTGCTCGAGGCGATCGCCGCCGGCGATCCCGCGCTCGCGCCCGATGTGCTCTACCCGCGCGACGCGTGGGTGCGGTCGCGCGACGCCAGCGACCCGGGCAAGGCGTGGGACCACAAGGTGAAGCCCGGGTTTCTGCGTGACGTGGCCAAGCTCCACAAGCGCGTAAAGGGCGTGGAGCGCGCGCGGTTCGTGTCGTTCGAGCTCGGGCGCGCGATCGCCCACGCGCCGGCGCGGCCGCGCGACCTGAAGAGGGCGCTCTGGCGCGTGAAGCGCTCGCGCCTCACCTACACGATCGACGAGAAGACCAAGCACCTCGACATCGCCGAGATGACGGCGTTCCGGGGCGCCTGGTACGTGACCCGCCTGCGGTGAGCCGGGCCGGAGACGCGCGCGCCCGCCGCGTCGGGTGGACGGGCGGGCGGGCGTGAGACGTGCGGAGCCGAGCCGGCCGCGCGAACGGAGGCGTCACACCTTGGCGGCGGGCGTCTTCTTCTCGTAGCGCTTGCGGAAGCGGTCGACGCGGCCGGCCGTGTCGATGAGCTTCTGGGTGCCCGTGTAGAACGGGTGGCACGCGCCGCACACGTCGACCTGGAGGTCGCCGCGCGTCGAGCGCGTCACGAAGGTGTTTCCGCACGCGCAGCTCGCGTTGGACGGGGGGTAGTCGGGGTGAATTCCGTCTTTCATGGGGCTCCTGGGCTCGCCGAGGGATAGGAGAGCGGCAGGGGATATAAGACGGTCCGGGCGAAGGCGCAAGCACACGCACCGCGGGGGCCGGCCCCGGGCGCCCGCGGCTCACGCCGCTTGGACCGCCCTCAAACGCAACTCGATTGCATGCGCGGGCCCGGTGCGCTACTTCGGTGGCGTGGCCAGACCGCGGGCGCGCATGAAGACGGTCCCCGAGGACTTCGTCGTCGACGAGGAGCCCGCGTACGCCGCGGCGGGCGCGGGGGATCACCTGTTCGCCCGCGTCGAGAAGCGGGATCTCACCACCGCGGAGGCCGCCAGCATCCTGGCAAAGGTGGCGGGCGTCCACGCGCGCGACGTGGGCGTCGCGGGGCTGAAGGACAAGGTGGCGGTCACCACCCAGTGGCTGTCGTTCCCGGCGCTGCCAGGGACCGCGGTCGAGGAGCGCCTGCGCGCGTACGCGGCCGCGCCCCGGCCCGACCTCCGAGTGCTCGACCTCGCGCGGCACGGCAACAAGCTGCGCACCGGGCACCTCGCGAGCAACCGCTTCCGCATACGGCTCCGCGACCTCGACCCCGCCCGCGTCGGCGAGGTGGAGGCGACGCTCCGTGGCCTCGAGGCGACCGGCGTGCCCAACGCCTTCGGCCAGCAACGGTTCGGCCGAGGCGGCGACAACGTCGCGAAAGCAATGGCTTTTTTGCGCGGAGAAGAGCGCGGGCCGCGCGAGCCCCGCGCCCGCAAGTTCCTCTTCTCGGCGCTCCAGTCGGAGGTGTTCAACCGCGTGCTCGCGGCGCGCGAGGCCGACGGCACCTGGACCACACCCCTGCGAGGCGACGTGCTCAAGCTCGAGACCGGCGGGCTCTTCACGTGCACCGAGCCCGAGGTCGACCAGGCCCGCGCCGCCCGGGGCGAGCTGTGTCCCACCGGCCCCATGCTCGGCGTGAAGATGCGCGCGCCCGAGCACGAGGTGCTCGCCCTCGAGGCCCGCGTCGCGGAGGAGCTGCTCGGGCCGGGCTTCGACCTCAGCCGTACGCGCGCGCTCGGCGAGGGCACGCGCCGCCCCCTCGTGCTGCGCGTGAGCGGGCTCAAGCTCTCGCGCGAGGCGGCCGCGGCGCCCGCTCCTGGCGCGCAGCCCGCCGTGAACCTGGTCGTCGAATTCGTGCTACCGAAGGGGGCCTACGCGACGACCGTGCTCGCGCGCGCCGTCGAAGCGGACGAACCCCCGCGCGAGGCCCGGGCGCGGCCTTCCGACGACCTCCAGGTGGACGCCTAGCGCCTTCGGCTCAAACAAGTGATAGTCATGTTCAGCAAGACGAGACCCCTCTCCCTCGGCGCGAGCCGCCGAACCCACAGGAAGCCGTGAACCAGCTCATCGAGCGAATGAAGAGTGCGATGGTCGGACTGGGAGCCGGGTGGCTCCTGATCCTCATGCTGGTCCTCAGCGTCGTGTCGCTGGCGATCATGCTGGAGCGCGCGTTCCTCTACTGGTCCCTGCGCGACGACATCCCCGCGCTCATGAAGGACCTCGCGCGGATGCTCCGAGCCGGCGACTTCGACGGCGCGCGGCGGCGCCTCGAGGCCTCGCCGAGCGCCGAGGCCGCGGTCGTGGTCGCGGGCATCGTCGAGGCGGAGCTGGGCGCGGACAGCGCCGAGGAGGCCATGCTCGGGGCGAGCGCGCTGCAGCGCATGAAGCTCGAGAAGCGCCTCGCGTTCCTCGGCACGCTGGGCAACAACGCGCCCTTCATCGGGCTGCTCGGCACTGTCATCGGCATCGTTGGCGCGTTCGACGAGCTCGGAAAGGTGAAGGCCGCCGCCCCCGGCGCGGCTGCGAGCGTCGGCGTCGCCCCCGAGGCCGTCATGACCAACATCGCCGAGGCGCTGGTGGCCACGGCGATCGGCCTGCTCGTCGCCATCCCGGCGGTCGCAGCGTTCAACGCGTTCCAGCGCATCGTCAAGGCGACGCTCGCCAACACCGACGCGCTGAGCAGCCTCTTGCTCGCGCACTTGAAGGCGGATCCGGCGGCGCTCTCGGCGATGGCGACCGCCGCGCCCGCGAAGGCGCGCCCGGCCAAAGAGGAGGCGCCCGCGTCCAAGAACGGCGCGAAGACCCCCGCGAAGCCGGCCGCCGAGCCCGAGAGCGATGACTCCGACGACCGCGCCGAGACCGAGGGGTCGGACTGATGGCCGGCGGCGCGCAAGACTCGGACGACGCGATCAACGGCATCAACGTCACGCCGCTCGTCGATATCATGTTGGTTTTGCTCATCATTTTCATGGTGACGGCCAAGCTCATCGTCTCTCAGTCGAACGTGCCGCTCGACCTGCCGAAGGCCGCGAGCGGGCGCTCCGACATCCAGGTCGTGTTCAGCGTGGTCCTCGCGGCCGACGGCACGACGCAGGTCGACTCGAAGCCGGTGGCGAACGACGACGCCATCCTGCCCCTCGCGCGAGAGGCCTCGTCCAAGTCGGCCGACCTCCGCGCGGTCATCAAGGCCGACGCGGCGGTGTCTCACGGGCGCGTGATCCACGTGCTCGACTTGCTGAAGCAAGGCCAAGTGACCAAGATCGCCTTCGGCGTCACGCCCGTGCCGTCTTCGGCGCCCGCCGCGCCGCCGGTGAACCCCTAGCCCGCCCCGCTGCATCCAACCCTCGAGCCCTCGCGGCGCTCGCCGCGCCCTTGCTGTCCCTTCCCCTCGCCAAGGCCCCATGAACACCACCTTCCGCCCAGCCCCCGGCTCGATCCACGTTGACCCGCGCGCGTCCGGGCTCGAAGGGGTGCTCGGGCTGGAGGTGCGCAGCGGAGCGTTCTGGGGCGCGGCGGCCGGGGCGGTGCTGCTCCACCTGCTGCTCCCGTGGCTGGTGCGCGTCGTGGCGGTGGTGATGGCCCTCCTCGGGCTCCTCTTCGCGCGCGCGTTCCCCGCGCGGGTCGACCTCGCCCCTCCGATGGAAATCGAGATCTCGCCCGACCTGAAGGCGATCCCGAAGGAAGAGCCCAAGGAAGAGGTCAAGAAGGAGGAGCCGAAGGAGGCGCCGAAGGAGCAGGCCAAGGCCCCGCCGAAGGAGCAGCCCGTGGCCGCGGCGGCCCAGGCCGGCGCCGTCCTCACGCAGGAGCCCAAGCCGGAGGAGCCGGTCGACCTCACCAACAGCTTCGTCACCGGCTCCGGCGCGACCTACGCCGGCGGCACGACGATGGCGGCGGGCACCGCGACGGCGGCCGTCCGCGCGCCCGTCGCGTCGCCGACGGGGGTCGT
>CAZHGG010000427.1:0-5795 GCA_964531755.1 uncultured Polyangiaceae bacterium | reverse complement strand
GTATGGGCGGCGGTTCGTTGGCGGCACTGTCGAAAAAGGGACGGGTCTGCTCAGAGCACCGCCAAAAGGCGGCCATCGAGCGTCGCGGCGGCGAGCACGAAATTGATCGCGGCCCAGTATCGGGCCTCGGCGAGGAAGGTAGGCGAGAGTGCTGCGAGACGTCTCACCGACGCGGGTCTCACGCTGGGCGCTGCGCGCCGCGCTCGCGGCGTCCGTGATGGCGCCCGCCACGGCCCGCGCCCAGAAGCCGGACAGCGACTACACGACCCGGCTCGGCGACGGGTGCAGCGCGATCGCGCAGCGCGCCTACGGCGATCGCCGCCGCGTCGACCTCATCCACAAGGCGAACCCGTGGCTGGGCAAGCTGCCCCACAACCTGAAGCCCGGCACGGTGCTGCACCTCCCGCCCCTCGAGGAGGCGGCCGCCGCGCCCGACGCCCGCGTGACGTTCGTGAGAAACCAGGTCACCGTCCAGGCGACGGCGACGAAGAAGGCGGCGGTGAACGACCCGCTCTTCCGGACGAACCGCGTCACCACGGCCGACGCCTCGTCGGCCAACGTGACGTTCCGCGACGAGACGCAGCTCCGCGTGGGCGAGGAGAGCCTCGTCATCATCTTCGGCGACGTGCTCGGGGCGGCGCGGCGGGAGCCCGCCCACGCGACGCTCGTCAGCGGCGCGCTCCAGGCGCGGCTCGGGGAGCTCTCGGGCAAGCGCAAGGTGAACATCGACACCGCCGGCGGCGCCCGCGTGACGATGGCCCAGGGGCAGGCGCGGGTCGACCTGGACGCGGCGAAGACCACGCGCCTCGCCGTGCACGGCGGGAGCGCCACGCTCGACGCGAGCAAGAAGAAGGTGGTGGTCCCCACCGGGTTCGGCTCGAAGGCCGAAGAGGGGAAGCCGCCCACCCCTCCCCGCCCGCTGCCCGCGCCTCCGGTGTGGAGCGTCGCGCCGCCGGAGGTCGTGTTCGCCAACGGCGACGATCGCGCGAACGTGACGGCGTCCTTCGCCGAGGGGCCCGCGAAGCCGGGCGCCACGCCGGTGCCGGCCGCGTCCTTCCGCGTTCAGCTCGCGCGCGATCCGAAGCTCGACGACCTCATCACCAACGCCGTGGTGCCGCGCACCAAGACCACCCTCGACGCGCGCGGCCTCCCGCCGGGCGCGTACTACGTGCGCGTCGCGGCGATCGACGACGACAAGTTCGAGGGCCCGCCGGGCGCGGTGGCGATGCTCGTGGTCGTCCGCGCGAGCGCGACCGCGACCACCCCCGGCAGGGCGACGCTCGGGATCTCCCCGGGGGACCTCGTCACCTGCGGCGCCGACGGGAGCGCCGACCCCGCGTCCCTCTTCGACGTCGACGCCACGGTCGCGCACGAGGTCTCGTGCCGGCTCAGCCCTCACCGGGCGGGGGTCCTCACGCGCGGGGGCGACGTGCCGGCGGCCCCCGGCGGCACGAAGGTGCCCGAGCTCCTTCAGCGCTTCACCGTGGCCGCGGCGCTCGCCGAGTCGCACCCGGCGGAGGGTCGCGGCGTGGTCGCGGTCGAGCTCCACTCGGGCACCGGCGCGCTGCTCTCCGCCGAGGGGATCACCGCGAGCGCGTCGAACGGCGTCGAGGTCTCGGGCGTCACCCGCGACGGCGCGCGCGCCTTGGTCGGCGTCCGCTTCCCCGCGTCGCCGCGCCCGTTCTTCGTCACCGTGCAGCGCGGCGGCGGGCGGGCCGAGTCGAACCTGCTGGCCGTGCCGGCGCCCGAGGCGCCGCGCCGCCGCGCCGACGGCTCGCTGGGCGTCCCCGATCGCGGCTACGAGGTCGGGCTGGGCGTCGGCGTCGGCGCGCTCTTCACGGGACACGGTGGTCGCCAGCTCACGGCGAGCACCGGCTATCGCCTGCCGCTCGGGCGGCGCGTCGCCCTCGCCGTGGGCCCGTCGGTGACGCTCGCGCGGTTCGAGCCCCAGGTCGCCTCCGCCGACGGGTACTCGCCGCGGGCGCTCGGCGCGACGGGCGATCACTTCGACGCGGTCGTGGGGGTGCCCGTGTCCCTACGGCTCTTCCCACACGCGATCGTCGCGCCGTACGCGACGGTCGCGCCGGAGGTCGGCTTCCAGCGCGCGACGTTCGCCACCGGAACGGCCCGCGCCACGTCGAGCGCAGCGCTGCTCGGCGGCCGCTTCGCGCTCGGCGCGCAGTCGGAGCTGGGGCCCGGCTGGCTGTTCGTCGAGGGCGCGGTCCGCGCCAGCGCCGCGGTGTCGAAGGACCCCGTCGCCGAGTCGCTCTCCGGGGCCGCGGCCGACCTCGGCTACCGGGTCGGCTGGTAGTTGCGTTCTGCACGTAACACTCCCCCTCGCGCCTCGCGGCGGCGGCGGGTCGCCGCGCTGCTCGGGGCGCTGCTCGCGCTCGGAACGCTCGCGCCGAGCGCCTTCGTCTACCGGGAGGGCGCGGCGCGCGTGGTCGACGAGGGGCGCGCGCGCCACGCGGAGGTCATCGTCGTCCTTGGCGCGCGGGTCTACGCGGACGGCCGCCTGAGCGACGCCCTCGCCGATCGCCTCGAGGCGGCGCTGCGGCTCTACCGGGCAGGCCGGGCGCCGACCGTGCTCGTGAGCGGCGCGGACGAAGAGCCACGCGCGATGCGCCGCTGGCTCGAAGCGCGCGGCGTGCCTCCGGCGGCCATCGTGGAGGACGCGGGCGGCTTCGACACCTACAGCACCATGGCGCGCGCGCGCGGCGCGTACGGCGCGACGAGCGCGATCGTCGTCACGCAGGCCTTCCACCTGCCGCGGGCCCTGTACCTCGGCGCGCGCAAGGGGCTCGCGTGCGAGGGCGTGGTCGCCGACGCGAGGCGCTACCAGAAGGCGGGCTACTACCAGCTCCGCGAGGTCTTCTCCCGGGTGCGGGCGTTCGTCGACGTGACGCGCGGCCGCGAGGTGCCCCTCGCGCGCTAGCTTCGTCCACGCGGCTCGGGCCACCCTCGCGACCGCGGCACGCGGCGCGCCAAACGGCCCCGGCCGAGCTTGCAGCGGGGGGCGCCGCAACGGACAATCGGCCGCCATGGGACTCTTCGACCGCCTCGACCGCTCGCCGCGCATGCCCACGCCCGAGGAGGCGCTCGTCGGCTCCGCGACGCCCATCGCCCCGCCGGAGCACCACTTCGTGAGCGGCGCGCGGCTCGCGCCGCCGTTCCCCGAGGGTCTCGAGGAGGCGATGTTCGGCCTCGGCTGCTTCTGGGGGGCGGAGCGCGCGCTGTGGCAGGCCGACGGCGTGTACTCCACGATGGTGGGCTACTCCGGCGGCTTCACGGTGAACCCCACCTACAAGCAGGTGTGCACGGGCCTGACGGGGCACAACGAGGTGGTCAAGGTCCTTTACGACCCGGGCAAGACCACCTTCGACGCGCTGCTCGCGCTCTTCTGGGAGAGCCACGACCCGACCCAGGGCATGCGGCAAGGCAACGATCGCGGCACGCAGTACCGCTCGGGCATCTACACGTTCAGCGCCGCGCAGCGCGAGGCCGCGCTCGCGTCGAAGGACGCGTACCAGGTCGCGCTGAGGGCCGGCGGGCACGCCGGCACCATCACCACCGAGGTGCTCGACGCCGGCCCGTTCTACTACGCCGAGGAGTACCACCAGCAGTACCTGGCGAAGAACCCCGGGGGATACTGCGGCCTCGGCGGCACGGGGGTCGCGTGCCCCGTCGGGGTGCGCGCCCGGGCGCGATGAGGGTCATCGTCGTCGGCGCGGGCACAGCCGGCGCGAGCATCGCCGCCCGCGCGACGGAGAACCCCGCGGTGGAGGTGCTCCTCGTCGAGGCGGGCCCCGACTACCCCGACCCGCGCGGCCTCCCCGACGACCTGGCGAACGGCAAGACCAACTCCATGCGGCGGCATGACTGGGGCTTCCGCCACACGCCGCACCCTGGCTCGCCGCGCTTCCTCTTCCCGCGCGGTCGCGTCGTGGGCGGCTCGTCGGCGGTGAACACGTGCATCGCCCTGCGCGGCCAGCCCTGGGAGTTCGACGAGTGGGCGGAGCTCGGGCTGCCCGAGTGGTCCTACGAGCGCTGCCTGCCGGCGTTCCTGCGGCTGGAGCGCGACCTCGACTTCGGCGCGCTCCCGCACCACGGCGACGCCGGGCCGCTGCCCATCCGCCGCCACCCCGACGCGGAGCTCCTGCCGTGGAACCTCGCGCTCATCGAGGCCGCGGTGGGGTTGGGCCACGCGCGGTGCGACGACCACAACGGCCCGGCGCCCCTCGGCGTGGGCCCCCAGCCGATGAACAAGCTCGACGGCCGGCGGATCAGCGTCGCCGAGGCCTACCTCACGCCCAGCGTGCGCGCGCGCGAGAACCTCACGCTCGCGCCGGACACGCTCGTGCGGCGCGTCCTCTTTCACAACCGGCGCGTGACGGGCCTGGAGGTCGAGACGCACGGGCGCGTGCACGCGCTCGCCGCCGACCGCGTGATCCTCTCGGGCGGCGCGATCGGCACGCCGGGCGTGCTGCTCCGCTCGGGGATCGGCGACGAGCGCGACGTGCGCGCGCTCGGGGTCGAGCCGGTGTCGCACGTGCCCGCGGTCGCCAGGCGCCTGCTCGACCACCCCGGCCTCGCGCTCTTCTTCTGGCCGAGCTCGAGCTTCGTGAGCAAAGACGACCCGATCATCCAGGTGATGCTCCGCGTGACCTCGGAGGGCAGCGAGCGCCCCGGCGATCTCCAGCTCCAGGGCGGCTCCGGCATGCCGACCCCGTTCTTCCATCTGCCCGTGGTCACGTTGATGGCCCACATCGGCAAGCCCGACGGCCACGGCCTCCTGCGCTACGAGAGCGCGAACGCGCGCGTGCCGCCGGTCATCCACTCGAACCTCATGCAAGATACACGCGATCGCGCGAAGGCCGTCCAGTGCGCGGCGCTGCTCCGCGATCTCGCGGCCCAGCCGGCGATGCGGGCGCTCGCGAGGCCGCTGTGGCCGCGCCCGTCCGTGCTCGCGTCGCGCGAGGGGCTCGAGCGCTACGTGGCAGGCCTGAACGACTCGGGCTACCACCCGTGCGGTACGGCGCCGATGGGGCCGGAGGGCAGCCCCGACGCCGCCGTCGACGGGCGGGGGCGCGTGCGCGGCGTGCGCGGCCTCCTGGTGGCGGACGCGAGCATCATGCCGACCATCCCCTCGGTGAACATCAACCTCCCTACGCTGATGATCGGCGAGCGGTTCGGCGAGTGGCTCCGCGACGGCGCCCTCGACGACTGAGCGTGCACCAGCCGGTCCGCGCGCGCGCTACGCTCACGGCGTGGCCTACCTCCACGTCATGCGCCAGGCGGCCGCCCTCTTCGATGACGGGGCGACGTACTCCAACCGCGGCGTGCTCGGCGCGCTGGGGGGCCGGCGCGCGGGGCTGCGCCTCGTCCGCGCCACGCGCGCCCACGCGCCGCTCGACGCGCGCGAGGCGGCGATCCCCTACTGGACCCGCGCGGAGCTCGCGCTCGACGCGTCGGCGCCCGTGGGCCTCGCCCTCGAGGAGCGCGAGGGGCCGGACGCGGCGGTCGATGGCCGCCTCCAAGTCCATGGCGTACGGGGGCCGGACGCGGCGGTCGTTCGAGGCGCGTGGCTGGACGGCACCTTCGAGCTCGACGACTTCGCGGAGCGCTTCCGGGTCTTCGGGCCACAGGAGGCGCTCGGCTCGCCGGAGGCGCGGGCGCGGCTGCTCGGCGAGCCTCGCTTGCGCGTCCGCGTCGTCTCCGAGGTGGAGCCAGACGAGCGACCTGATCCGTACGGCACGCTGAGCAGCGACGACGTCCGCGCGCACCTCGCTGGCGCC
>CAZHGG010000426.1:2098-5798 GCA_964531755.1 uncultured Polyangiaceae bacterium | reverse complement strand
TTCGTCGGGTCGAAGCTCACGCCGCTCTTCATCGTCACCTCCGTGCTCCTCGGGCTCCTCGCCATCGTGCTCCTCCCGCGCGAAGAGGAGCCGCAGATCAAGGTGCCCATGGTGGACGTCATGCTCACCATGGAGGGTGGCACCGCCGAGGAGGTGGAGAGCCGCGTCTCGGCGCCGATGGAGCGCCTGCTCTGGGAGATCCCGGGCGTCGAGTACGTCTACACGACGAGCCAGCCGGGCCGGTCCATGGCGGTCGTGCGCTTTCGCGTGGGTGAGGACGTCGAGCGCTCGCTCGTGAAGCTCAACCAGAAGCTCCAGTCGAACCACGATCGCATCCCCACCGGTGTCTCGCCGCCGCTCGTCAAGCTCCGCTCCATCGACGACGTGCCCATCCTGGCGCTCACGTTTCACAGCAAGACGCACGACCACCTCGCGCTCCGCCGCGTCGTGGCCGAGGTCGACGCGAACGTGAAGCGCGTGCCCGAGGTCTCGGAGACCACGATCATCGGCGGCCTGCGGCGCGCCGTGCGCGTGAAGCTCGACCCCGCGCGGCTCTCGGCCCACTCGCTGGCCATCGGCGACGTCGCCCCAATGCTCCAACAGGCGAACCGTCAGGTCGCGGCTGGCTCCCTCGTGACCGGCGACCGTGACGTGCTCGTCGAGACGGGCGGCTTCTTCACCGACGCGGCCGAGGTCGGCGGGGCCGTCGTGGGCGTCTACCAGGGCCGGCCCGTCGCGCTCCGCGACGTCGCCACCATCGAGGACACCGCCGAGGAGCTGTCGCAGTACGTGCTCGCGGCGACCGCGGGCGCCCCGGGCGAGGAGCCCGCCGTCACCCTCGCCGTCGCGAAGCGCCCGAACACGAACGCGATCTCCGTGGCCAAGGCCGTGCTCGCCGAGGTGGAGGCGCAGAAGGGCACGCGTATCCCCGCCGACATCACGGTGTCCGTGACTCGGCACTACGGAATGACCGCGGCGGAGAAGTCAGACGAGCTCCTCATGCACATGGGGATCGCCATCGTCAGCGTCTCGCTGCTCATCCTCTTCATGTTGGGTTGGCGGGAGTCGGTCGTGGTCGCGGTGGCCATCCCCTCCACGCTGGCGCTCACGCTCACCGTGTTTCAGCTCGTGGGGTATACGCTGAACCGGATTACGCTGTTCGCGCTCATCTTCTCGATTGGCATCCTCGTCGATGACGCCATCGTGGTCGTCGAGAACGTGGTGAGGCACCGCGACCTGCCCGAGAACCGCGGGCTCGGCATGGCCAAGGTGGCGGTGAAGGCCGTCGCCGAGGTGGGCAACCCCACGGTGCTCGCGACCCTCGCCGTCATCGCCGCCATCCTGCCGATGGCGTTCGTGGGCGGGCTCATGGGCCCCTACATGCGGCCCATCCCCGTGGGCGCGAGCGCGGCGATGGGGTTCTCGCTGGTCGTGGCGTTCGTGGTCACGCCGTGGGCGGCCGCGCGCGTCCTCCGCGCGAAGCCGGGCGCCCACGGCCACGACCACGGCGACGCGGCCCCTCGCGACCGGATGACCCGCGCGTACACGTGGGTGATGCACCGCCTCGTGACGCGCACCGCGTGGCGTTGGTCGTTCCTCGTGGGCATCGCGGCGCTCCTCGTGGGGGCGCTCGCCTTCGTGCCGGCGGGCGCGGTGAAGGTCAAGATGTTGCCCTTCGACAACAAGAGCGAGTTCCAGATCATCCTCAACATGCCGGAGGGCAGCTCGCTCGAGCGCACCGCGCAGGTCGCGCGCGAGCTGGGCGACGCGGTGCGCGGCGAGCCGGAGGTCACCGACTACCAGGTGTACGTGGGCGCGGCGTCGCCGTTCAATTTCAACGGCCTCGTGCGGCACTACTACCTCCGCCGCGGGCCGAGCGTGGCCGACATCCAGGTCAACCTGCTCCCGAAGGACGAGCGGGCCGCGCAGAGCCACGCGGTGGCGCGGCGCGTGCGCCCGGCGGTGAAGGCGATCGCCGATCGCTACGGCGCGCGCGTCGCGATCGCGGAGGTGCCGCCGGGGCCGCCCGTGCTGCAGACGCTCGTCGCGGAGGTGTACGGCCCGAGCGCGGCCCACCGCCGCGCGCTGGCCGAGCGGGTGCGTGAGATCTACAAGAAGACCCCGGGCGTGGTGGACGTCGACTGGTACGTCGAGGAGCCCCACGCGAAGGACCGCCTCGTGATCGACAAGCAGAAGGCGGCCCTCCACGGCATCAGCGCCGAGGCGATCGCCGAGACGGTGCGCGTCGCCGTGGGCGGCGCGCCGGTGGGGATGCTCCACCTGCCGCGCGAGGTGGAGGACGTGGAGATCCGCCTCGAGCTGCCGCGCGCGGCGCGGGGGTCCTCGGGCGAGCTGCTCGCCCTCGGCGTGCGTGGATCGGGCGGTGGCCTCGTCGCGCTGCGCGAGCTCACCCGCGTCGAGCGCACCGTCGAGGACGCGAGCATCTACCACAAGAACCTGATGCCGGTGGTGTACGTCACGGCCGACGTCGCGGGCGGCGCCGAGAGCTCGGCCTACGCCATCCTCGACATGAACCGTGACCTCGCGCGGCTCGACGCGGGCGACTTCGGCGGCAGGCACGGGCCGGTCGCCACCTACAACCTCGCGCAGCCCACGAGCACGCTCGAGCCCGCGGTGAAATGGGACGGCGAGTGGCACATCACGCTCGAGGTGTTCCGGGACCTCGGGATGGCCTTCGGCGTGGTGCTGGTGCTCATCTACGTGCTGCTCGTGGGCTGGTTCCGGTCGTTCCTCGTGCCGCTCGTCGTGATGGCCGCCATCCCGTTCTCGCTGGTCGGCATTCTGCCGGCGCACGCGGCGATGGGGGCGTTCTTCACCGCCACCTCGATGATCGGCTTCATGGCCGGCGCGGGCATCGTCGTGCGCAACTCCATCATCCTCGTCGACTTCACCGAGAGCCGCGTGGCCGAGGGCGTGCCGCTCGCCGAGGCCGTCGTGCTCGCCGGCGCCGTGCGCTTCCGGCCCATGTTGCTCACCGCGCTCGCGGTCGTCGTGGGCGCCGCGGTCATCCTGTTCGACCCAATCTTCCAGGGGCTCGCGCTCTCGCTCATGGCGGGCGAGATCGCGTCGCTCCTCATCAGCCGGATGGCGGTGCCCGTGCTCTACGAGATGGCGAAGCGGCGCACCGGGGCCGCGCCTTCGGTCGACGTGGAGCCGGCAGAGCCAGGGGACGGGGCGAGCCCCTCGTCGCCGAGCGAGCCGCTCGCCGAGACGGCCCTCGCCTGACGCTCGTCTACGGCGCCCGGAGCACGCGGGCGACGCCGGCCTTGATCTCGAGCACCTCGGTGGGGCCGCCGTAGTGCTCGGACATGCCGACGTCGACGCGCCAGGCCTTGCCGTCGCACGCGCTCGTGGCGCCGCCCTCCTGCACCGTGTGCCCCATGACGAGCCGCTTTCGGCCGAGCCTGGCGAGCACCTCGCCGAGGTTGCGGCACGCCTCCGCGCTGACCGAGCCGCTCGAGTACGCGCGGGTCCACACCGGGCCGTCCTCGGCCACGGCGATGGCGGGCGGCTCGCTCGCGCGGCCGGCGAGCCACTCCTTCACGCCGTCGTTGATGCGGTCGATGCCGTAGTCGACGTGCTTGCGGTGCACGCCGCCGTGCGCGAACACGCTGTCTCCCACGAGGGCGATCACGGGCCGCTCCGCGAGCATGAGCGCGTACACGCCGCCCGGCGCGAA
>CAZHGG010000426.1:0-1998 GCA_964531755.1 uncultured Polyangiaceae bacterium | reverse complement strand
CTTGCCGCCGACCCACGCGTCGCGCTCGTCGATGGCCCCGGCCGTGCGGAGGGCGCGCCGCGCGGCCCGGAGATCTCCGTGGATGTCGCCGATGGCGACGACCCGCTCGAGCGCCTCGGCCGGCGGCACCTGCGGCGGCGCGGCGGGGGCCTTGGCGCCGGTCGACTCGGAGGCCTTCGTGGCCGCGGGCGGGGGCCGCTCGGCGCACCCTCCCCCGACCGCGAGCAGCGCGGCGAGGACGAGCGACGCCCTGCGCGGAGAAAGATGCATTCTACACGCTCGCCAGGAGCCGCTGCTTCTGGGCCTCGAAGTCCTCGGCGGTGATGACGCCTTGATCGCGCAGGCTCCGGAGCTTCTCGAGCTTCTCGAAGACGTCCTTCGACTCGCGCTTGTCCTTCGCCATCTTCGAGGCGACCTCCTTGCCCTTCGCCAGGTGCTCCTCGTAGGCCTCCTTCGCGCGGTCGAGGTCCATCGCCGAGAAGCCCTTACCCGCGGCGAACTGGGTCATGGCCACCTGTCCGAGGGCGTACGTGGACGCGCCCGACATGGCCGACATCGCCGCCCCGCCCACGACCGAGCCGATGCCCGGGATGAGCTTCAGGGCGTTCGCGCCGAGGCGCGCCGCGATGCCCCCCGCCAGCGCGGAGACCCACGCCTTGCCCTCCGACTCGGTGTACACCGTGCCGTACAGGGTGGAGAGCTGCTTGAGCATGTCGAGCTGGATGGCCGTGACGGCGGCGATGTCCACGAGGGGGATGGGCACGAGCCCCGCCCCGACGGCCCACAGCACGTGCTCGTTGATGATCCTCTGCGCTCGGGTCGGGTCGCTCATCGTGGCCTCCGGCGCGGAGCATAGCGCGCGCGCGCGGCGCCGCGCCTACTTCACGACGCGCTGCACCTTCGTGCCGCTGCGGTACCAGACGTGCGTGTCCGTGATGTAGAGGGGCGCGCTGACGGGGTCGGCGGACATCGGCGCGAGGGTGCACGTGTTGGTGGCCTGGATCTCCGTGAGCGCGCAACGGCCGAGGCCGGCTGCCTTGCCGATGTAGAGGTACTGCGCGTCCGCGTTGATGGTCGTCGCCCCCGTGTCCACGGTCGTGAAGGTCAGCCCCGGGAGCCGCACCGCCTGCACGTTCGCACCGATGCGCACGAAGAGCCCGCGACCGGGGACGGCGACCCCCGCCACCGTGGCGGGCGTCGTAATGAGCTGGTCGGGGAGCGCACGGCTCTCGCTCAGTCCCCACAGTTGCGTGCCCGACACGGTGCTCACCAGCATCGACTGGGTCTGCATCACGCCCGTGGGTTGGACCGTCTGCGTGCCGATGTTGATGACGACGTTGGCGTCGCCGTTCGTGTGGCGCGCGCGCCCGCCCACGCCGACGCGGTCCACGCGCGCGGCGGTGGGGTCGCCGACCGCGCGGTAGTTGAAGCCCGTGCCCGTGCGCGTGTCGGTGAGGCACTTGTAGGTGCCGGTCCACCCGCCGACGCCGCTGTGCGCCGACGCGATGGTCGGGCTCGTCGGGTTCCCCAGTCGATCGATGCACGTGAAGGTGACGCTCGGTCCGGCGGTGGCCCCGTCGAGCGAGCGCGACTGCATCACGGTGAACGAGGAGCCTGCTTGGCCGCTCCCGGGGTACTGGATGTATCCCCCCGAGACCGCCAGGGGGAAGGCGCGCGCGGCCACCGTCGAGGCAGTGATGTTGGGCACGATCGCGCCGTCGGCGCAGCCGGGCAAGGTGCACGTGTACGCGCTGCCCGCCGCGGTCGTGGTCTCGAAGACGAGCGTCGCGCCCTCGAAGTCGAAGTGCTTCAGGTCGGCGATGTCGGCGAGCGTCCGCACGGTCGGCTCGGCGGCGCACACCCCCCCTTCGCACACGTTCGGCGCCGCGCAGTCGGCGTCGATCGCGCAGCGGTCGCCGAGGCCGCACAGCGTGCCGCCCGCGCCGCACGGCGGAGGAGCGGCGTCGGCGGCGTCGGCGGCGTCGGCGGCGTCGGCAG
>CAZHGG010000425.1:0-5799 GCA_964531755.1 uncultured Polyangiaceae bacterium | reverse complement strand
GCCGCCTCAATGAACGACGCCGACGCGCTCGAGGGTGGGGTGGTCGAAGCCTCCTTGGGGGCGCTCCCCTCTCGTCATGTTGGGGCGGGCCCCCATGACTCGTCCACGATCCACCGGGGGACCCGAGCGCACCAGCTGGACGCCGCCTCGGACCGCCCCACGCGCCTCGCCCGACCCCGTTCGTCCCTCCGGGCGGGCGCGTCCGCACGCGAAGCCCACCGCTCGCCTTGCCATTTGGCGGAGATCCCACACCTTTCCTAGGGCGCTTCGAGCGCCGCGCTCTCGCGTGTCCTGGCCCCCCGTGTGCAACGTCTCGCTCTCGAGGCCGAAAATGAACCGCAGCTCGTCGTCCCCTCGGACCGCACTCCTCACCCTGCTCGGCGTCAGCGCGCTCGGCGTCAGCGCGCTCGCCGCCTGCGCCGACGACGCGCCGGCGTTCCCGCCCGGCGGCAAGATCCCCGTCGCCGCCGGCGACGGCGGGGAGGTCGCGCCGCCCGGCTCGCCCGGGGACATCCAGGCCAAGCAGGCGTACGCCGAGAAGCTCTACCGCGAGATCGAGCCCGGCCTGAAGAACGCGTGCGGCAAACAGTGCCACGAGCTCGGCCAGTTCAACCCCGAGCCCGCCAAGTTCCTCGAGGGCCCCGACTCCTACGTTTCCATCCGCAAATTCCCGGGCATTGTGGTCCGCGACGCCTACCAGAGCAGCCTCCTCACGCACGGCGCCCACGCGGGCCCGTCCATCTCGGCGACCCCGGAGCTCGAAGAGAAGACCCGCAAGTGGCTGGAGTCGGAGGCCGTCGCCATCACCGCCGCGAAGCTGCCGGGCACCGAGCCCTTCGTCGTCAAGACGGGCGCGAACGAGGTGGATCTCAGCAAGGCCGCGCAGGGCGGCCTCACCGGCGTGAAGCTGAAGTTCGACGCCAGCCTGATCGGCGGCATCCTGTCGCTGAAGAACCTCAAGCTCGTGGCGCCCGCCGGCACCGACGTCCACGTGAACGCCCCGCGCTTCGTGCGGGTGCTCGCCAAGGCCGATCCGAAGGCCCCCGAGATCGTGGACGCGAGCTTCTCCAACCTCGATCAGACCGTGCAGCAGGGCACCGAGACCCTGCTCGGGCCGGGCGCCGTCTTCCTCTCCGGCGAGGGCTGGACCCCCTTCGACCTCGCCGCCGACAAGCTCCGGTTCGACGCCGTGAAGCTCGAGAAGGGCACCTACCAGACGCCCCCGCAAATCAAGAAGTGCAAAGATCCCGGCGCCTTCGGGAACACGATCTTGCCGGCGCTCCGCGGGCAGGGCGTCGGCGGCGGGTCGAACTGCGCGAGCTGCCACGGCGCGGGCCTCGCGGGCCTCTCCCTCAACGGCAACGACAACCAGGCGATGTGCGACTCGGTGTTGGGCAAGCTGAACGAGACGAACCTCCCGGCGAGCATCTTGCTGCAGAAGGCCGCGACGGCGGGCGTGGCCCACACGGGCGGCAAGGTCGGCAACACGCAGGGGTTCATCGACCTGTTCGTGAACAACAAGGCCATCTTCTTCTAGCCCGGGTGGGCACCATGGCCCAGCTCTTGCACCACATGATGTCGATCATGGAGAAAGGGAAGCACATGCGCAGGCGAACTCTCACCGCGTGGACGCTCGCAGGGTTCGGCATGGTGGCCGTCCTCGCTGGCTGCTCGAGCGAAGGCGATCCGAACCAGCTCGGCTCGGAGACCACGCTCGACCCCGGCGACCCCTTCACCCCTGGCCCCGGCGGCGTGCCGGGTGGGGGCAGCGGCCCCGGGGCAGCCGCCCCTGAGGAGGGCCCGCCGGTGCAGCTCGAGCAGCGCAAGCGCGACTACGGCGAGTCGCTCCGCGCGGCGAGCCTGAAGCTCGTGGGCGAGGTGCCCACCCTCGCCGAGATCAACTCCATCGCGTCGGCCCCGAACGAGGCCGAGCAGAAGAAGGTCTACGAGGCGCACGTGGACCGCATGCTCGGCGATCCGCGGTTCACGCTGAAGATGATCGACTTCTGGCGCGACACGCTCCGCACCGCGCAGGTCGGCAACATCGGGCAGAACCAGCCCAACAAGGACTTCGCCGCGAACTTCGCCGCGCTGGTCACGGTCGAGGGCCGCCCGTACACCGACCTCTTCACCGCGACGGCCGGCACCTGCCCCACCTTCGACGCGGGCATGGGCAAGCTGAACGCCGCCGACTGCGCGCCCAACGGCACCGCCCAGACCGCCGGCCTCCTCACCGACCGCGGGCTCATGGCGCAGTACTTCGCGCCGATGGCGTTCCGGCGCGTGCGCTTCATCCAGGAGACCTTCGTCTGCGCGAAGTTCCCCACCGAGTTCAGCGACAAGCCGGTCTCGATGGGGCTCACCGTGTACACGAACACCTGGCCGTTCGACAGCATCACGGGCGGCACCGGCAACGCCGACATCCGCGTGAACTTCAAGGACACCTCGGCGGTCAACTGCGCGAACTGCCACGGCACCATCAACCACCAGGCGCCGCTCTTCGCGAACTTCGACGGCAACGGCGCCTACATGGCCGACATCCAGGTCACCGTCCCGGTGGCCGGCAACCCCAAGGCGCGCCTGAAAGACTGGCTGCCCGACGGCCAGCAGAACCTCGGGTGGCGCTTCGGCAAGCCCGTCACGGACATCGCGGGGTTCGCCGCGGAGATGGCGAAGGACCCCGACGTCGCGGCCTGCGCCGTGACCCGCGCGTGGAACTACGCGTTCTCGCGCGGCGACGTGGTGGGCGATCTGGCGACGGTGCCCGCGGTCGTCACCAAGAACGAAGTGGCGGCCTTCAAGGCCGGCAACTTCAAATTCAAAGACACCCTCGGTCGCGTCTTCAAGAGCGACGATTTCACGATGTGGTGAAGGGAAGGAGTCCAGCCATGAAGCGAAACGCACTCACCTTTGCCTCCGTGACCACGGTCCTCGCGGCGCTCGCGCTCGCGGGCTGCGGCGAGGCCGGCGACCAGCTCAACCCCGGCGCCGGCAGCGGCTACATGAACGACCCGAACCGCACCGCCGCCGGCGGCGAGGAGGGCACATTCAACCACGTCAACGACCCGGCGGGCGTCACCGACGGCCCGCAGCCCGACCCGGGCCAGCGCGCCCTCGAGACCGCGGCCGCAGGCGGGGCCGTCGCCTCTGCCCGCATGCACGCGTGCGGGAAGCTCAGCCTCCGCGGCATGAGCAACCTGCTGAAGAGCCGTGGCGCTTCGACGCAGAACCAGGGCCTCGTCACCAACGGCGCGAACGCGGCCGCGCTGGGCGGTCCGAACTACACCGGCCGCATCCCCGAGGCGCCGTTCGCGTCGACCTCGTCGATGGGCAAGGCGTTCGACATCTACGCGTCGGTCTCGGCCGACGTCGTCAAGCCCGACTGGGCGCCGGCGGGCTGCCCCGGCGTGAAGCTCCTCGACAACGGGAAGTTCACGAAAGACGGCGTGTCGTGCCTCATCGGCAAGCCGGCGAAGCCGGAGCACCTGGCCCTGGCCGACGACCTCGTCGCGCAGGCCGAGAACCCCACCGACGGCCAGCGCATCGCCGTCGCCGCGCTGCTCGCCGCCGCGCACACCTGTGAGTGAAGGAGGACCGTCATGATCGATGAACGACTCAAAGATCTCCGGGGTTCGAGCCGGCGCGATTTCATCAAGTGGTCCACGGTGCTCGCCGCGGCCATCGGCCTCGAGCGCTCGAAGCTCCTCGACGTCTTGAACGACACGGCGGGCAGCGCGCTGGCGGACTCGGCCGGCATTCGCCCGACCGCGTTCAGCATCTTCCAGCTCGAGGCGAACGGCGGCCTGGCCAACATGCAGCTGCTCTTCCCGCAGACGCGCATCGCGACGGGGAACAACCCGGCCTTCCCGTTCCACGCGATGGGCAAGGCCATCAAGGTCGAGGGCTCGAACAAGCCCATGTACGTCGCGCCCGAGATGACGAACGCCATCAAGTCGGCGAAGTTCCCCTTCACGGCGTTCATGGCGGGCCGCAACGAGACTCACACGGGCTCGCCGACCACCACGTCCACCCTCGGCGGCGCAGGCAGCCTGCTCGCCAACGCGGCCGCCATCCAGCAGAAGGTGCCCACGCTGCTGCCGTTCATCACGGTCGGCAACATCACCTTCGGCACGGCCGACGGGGCTCCCGCGCCGGCCGTCGTCGCCAACGCCGGCGGCATGGTCGACCTCTTCAACAGCAACGCGTCGAAGACGCTGCTCTCTACGCCGAAGAACGCGGCGCTGGCCGAGTCGTATTACAAGGCCTTCCTGAACCTGAACGCCGCCGCGGGGCGGGCGACGATGTCGCGCGGGCTCGACACCGGCAAGGTGTCGATGAACCTCCTCGGGAAGAACCTCTCCGACCAGCTCCGACCGACCACCGCGGACCTCGCGATGTTCGGCCTCAACAACCCCGGCCTGCCCGCCGCCGCGATGAACATCGGCCAGGCGACCATCACCGCCCTCAAGGCGTTCGCGCTGGGCCTGAGCTCGGGCGTGTGCATCTCGGGCTTCCGCAACGACCCCCACCAGATGTTCGCGAACGGCGACGCCAACGCCCAGCTCGTGGCCAAGTCGATGAGCGACATCCTGAACGGCATGTTCACGATGGCCAAGTCGCTGCCCGACCCGGCGTCCAGCACCAAGACCATCCTCGACAGCCTCGTGTGGTGCGTCTACGGCGACACCTGCAAGTCGTTCACGAACCGCAGCGGCTGGCCCGACGGCACGGCGATGGCGGCGAACATGCTCGTCACCTACGGCGCTGGGTTCCTGAAGACCGGCTGGTTCGGCGGCCTCGGCGCGGCGGACAACCAGGTCGATGGCTGGGACCCCGCGACGGGCAACACGGCCCCCTACGTGGAGGCCACGACGGGCCAGGCCGCGGCGGCGGCGGTGTGCTACGCGGTGGCCAAGGGCGACAGCCGCGCGTCCCCGTTCCGCGGTGACCTCAGCGGCATCACGAACACCGTCGTCATCTGAGGCTCGCCTCAGCGTTGGCCGCGAGCCCCGCCCCTCCCAGGGCGGGGCTTCGCGCTTTCCATGCCCGTGGGCCCTCCGCGCGCCGCTACCCGCGCTACGCGCGAACGCGAGGCTACGGTCTACTGATTCAACCAGTATACATCTTTGACCGTCGAGACGCGTATAAGTTATTGAAATAATTGACTCGTACTCGCGAGCTGCGCGCGGTACGGTCGCTGCAAGAGGCGGGGTCATGCAGCACCTCTCCCTCCGCACCGCGCGCACCCTCGCTGGGCCCACCGACCTCACCCGCGCCGGGGAGCGCCCGTCGCTCCGGGAGGCGCTCGTCGTGACCGCGGTCTCCGCGGTGGTGATGGTGGGCCTCTACTCGGGCCTCGGCTCCCGCAACGCCGGCCTCGCGCCGAGCGCGCTGTTCCGCCCGTCGACCGCGCTCGACGAGGCGCTGCCGCTCGTGGTGCCGCTCGTGTGGATCTACTACGCGTACTTTCCTCTCACGCTCTCGCTGCACGTCGTGACCCACCGCGACCGGCGGCTGCTCTACGAGGCGTTCGCCGGCTACCTGACGCTCGCGGTCGCGGGCTTCGCGTTCTTCTCGCTGCTCCCGTCGCAGATGCCGCAGCCCTCGCTCGCCGGGTGCACCAGCCCGGGCTGCGCGGCGCTCGACCTCATGTACCGCTCGGACGAGGGCTTCAACGCCTTCCCGAGCATGCACGTGGCGTACAGCGTCTTCGTCGCCGCGTTCTTCTGGGAGCACCAGCGGCGCTGGTCGCCCGTGCCCATCGCGCTCGCCGTGGGCATCGCGGCCTCCACCGTGCTC
>CAZHGG010000424.1:0-5808 GCA_964531755.1 uncultured Polyangiaceae bacterium | reverse complement strand
CTCGAACCCGACCAAGCTCTTGTCCATCGTCGAGATCGGCAAGCAGGTGCTCATGACCCGCGGAGCGCTGACGACCTTCAGCATCGCCAACGATCTGGCCAAGTACTTCGCCATCATCCCGGCGGCGTTCGTCGCGACCTATCCGGCGCTCGGCGCGCTCAACGTCATGGGGCTGCGCTCGCCGACGACAGCGGTGCTCAGCGCGGTCATCTTCAACGCGCTGATCATCGTCGCGCTCATCCCCCTCGCGCTCCGGGGCATCCAGTACCGACCGGCACCGGCGCCCGCGCTCCTCCGGAGGAACCTCCTCGTCTATGGCCTCGGCGGCGTCCTGCTCCCGTTTCCCTGTATCAAGCTCATCGACGTCGTACTGACCGCGATGGGCGTGAGCTGAGAGGGCATGAACATGATCAGCACTCTTCGTCCGGCGGCGGTCCTCCTCGGGGTCTTCACGCTGGTCACTGGCGTCGCCTATCCGCTCGCCGTCACTGGGGTGGCGCAGGTCGTCTCTCCGGAGCGCGCGAACGGCAGCTTGCTCGAGCGCGGCGGACGAGTCGTGGGGTCCGCCCTGATCGGCCAGAGCTTCGACGATCCTCGCTATTTCTGGGGGCGCCCGTCGGCCACGGGTCGCTCGCCCTACGACGCGCGCGCGTCCGCCGGCTCGAACCTCGGGCCGTCGAACCCCGCGCTGATCGCGGCGGTGCGAGCGCGGGTCGTCGCGCTCAGGGCGGCGCATCCGGAGCACGCCGCCGATCCCGTGCCCGTCGACCTGGTGACAGCGTCCGGCAGCGGCCTCGACCCGCACATCTCCCCCGCCGCGGCGCGCTTCCAGGTTGGGCGCGTCGCCCGGGCGCGGGGCCTCCCGGAGGAGCGGGTGCGCGCGGTGGTCGAGGCGCACGTCGAGGGGCGCAGCCTGGGGCTCCTCGGCGAGCCGAGGGTGAACGTCCTCCGCCTGAACCTCGCGCTTGACGGTCTGGCCAGCGGCGGCGACTAGCTGTAGCCACGGACTGGACTGGAACCGATGAGCGAGCCACCCGACAGACCCGACCCCGACGCGCTGCTCCTCCGCGTGAAGGAGGAGGAGGCGCGGAAGCGCCGGGGCAAGCTCAAGATCTTCTTCGGCTTCGCGCCGGGCGTCGGCAAGACTTGCCGCATGCTGCAGGTGGCCCGCGATCTCGTCGCAGACCAGAAGCAGGACGTGGTCGTCGGCCTCGTGGAGACCCATCGGCGGCGCGAGACCGCGTCGCTCGTCCTCGGGCTCGAGCTCTTGCCTCGGCGCAAGGTCGAGCATCGGGGCCGCGTCCTCGAGGAGTTCGACCTCGACGCGGCGCTCGCGCGCAGGCCCGCGCTGCTGCTCGTCGACGAGCTCGCCCATACGAACGCACCTGGCTGTCGTCACCCGAAGCGCTGGCAAGACATCGAGGAGCTGCTCGCGGCGGGCATCGACGTGTTCACGACCATGAACGTGCAGCACCTCGAGAGCCTGAACGACGTCATCGCGCAGATCACCCGCGTCCAGGTGCGGGAGACCGTCCCAGACTCCGTCGTCGACCGCGCGGACGCCATCGAGCTGGTGGACATCGCGCCCGAGGAGCTCCTTCAGCGCCTGAAGGAGGGCAAGGTGTATCTCGAGGAGCAGGCGCGGCGCGCCGCGAACCACTTCTTCCAGCGCGGGAACCTGCTCGCGCTCCGCGAGCTCGCGCTGCGGAGGACGGCCCAACACGTCGACGAAGACGTCCGCGCGTTTCGCGAGCGGGAGGGAGTGGCCGCCACGTGGCCGGCTGGCGAACGCATCCTCGTGTGTGTGGGGCCGGCGCCGAGCTCCGGGAGGCTCATCCGCGCCACCGCGCGGATGGCGGCGGGGCTCCGCTGCCCCTGGGTGGCAGCCTACGTCGAGACTTTGGGCGTCGGCTCGATGAGCGAGGCGGACCGCGCGCGCCTGGAGGTTCATCTCCGCGTGGCCGAGAGCCTCGGCGGTGCGGTCACTCGGCTCAGCGCAGCGACGGTGTCGCAGGCGATCCTGCGCTACGCACGCAAGCACAACGTCACGCGGATCGTGATCGGCAAGCCGACCCACTCGCGCTTTCGTGACCGGCTCCGAGGCTCACTCCTCGACGACGTCGTGCGCGGCAGCGGCGACATCGACGTTCACGTCATCCGCGGCGACGAGGCGGGTGACGCCGCCGCGCGCCCTACGGCGGCGGCCCCGCTCCGCTCGCGCCAGTACCTCGGCGGCGTCGTGGCCGTGGCGGTCGCGCTGGGCAGCGCCGGCGTGCTGCGGGCGACGCTTCAGCTGCCCGACCTCGTGATGTTGTTCCTGCTCGCCGTGATGGTGGTCGCCGCGTGGTTCGGGCGAGGGCCGGCCCTGCTCGCCGCGGCCCTGAGCGTAGCGGCGTACGACTTCTTCTTCGTCCCGCCGCTTCACACCTTCACCGTCGAGGATCGCAACTACTTCCTCACGTTCGCCATGATGTTCGGGGTGGGCATCGCGATAAGCGAGCTGGTGGGCCGACTCCGGCGGCAGGAGCAGGACGCGCTCGGGCGCGAAGAGCGCACGGCGGTCCTCTACTCCCTCACCCGTGATCTGGCCACGGCCGACACGCTCGGGGAGGTCGCGCAGGTCGCGGCCCGCCACGCAGGCGAGATCTTCGCCGCGAGCGCCGCGGTGCTGGGCTTCGAGGGCGGCGGAGGCGTGCGCACGCTGAGCTCCGCGCCGCCCGCCTGGAGCCTGGACCCCAAGGACCTCGGGGTCGCGACGTGGAGCTACGAGCACGACCAGCTCGCGGGCCTCGGCACCGAGACCCTGCACGGGGCGCGCGTGCTCTGCGCGCCGCTCCGTATTGGGCAGTCGCGGCTCGGCGTGTTGGCCCTCGTCCCCGCGGGCGACTTCCCGTTCGGAGCCGACCAGCGCGCCTTCCTGGAGCTGTTCTGCAAGCAGACGGCCGCGGCGCTCGAGCGAGTGCGGCTCTCCGAGGAGGCGAAGGGCGCCACGCTGCGGGCGCAGACCGAGGAGATGCGCGCGTCGCTCCTCTCTGCCGTCTCGCACGACCTGCGGACGCCGCTCGCGACGATCACCGGCGCTGCGACGGCGGTGCGCGACGAAGACCTCCCGCCGGCGACTCGCGCCGAGCTCGTCGAGTCGATCGTCGGCGAGGCGTCGCGGCTCGAGCGGCTCGTCGGCAACCTGCTCGACATGACACGCCTCGAGTCTGGCAGCGTTCCGCGGAAGAGGGACTGGGTGCCACTCGACGAGATCGTGAGCTCCGCGCTGACACGCTTGGAGGACCGGCTCGAGCGAAGAGCCGTGACCGTCGACATCGGCGAGGACGTCCCTCTGGTGTTCGTCGACCCCGTCCTCTTCGAGCAGCTCTTCGTGAACCTCCTCGAGAATGCGGACAAGTACACGCCGCCGGATACACCCATCGCGGTGCGGGCTCGCGCGGAGGGACAGCTCATCACGATCGAGGTCATCGACCACGGTCCTGGCGTCCCCCCGGGAGCCGAGACGAAGATCTTCGACAAGTTCTACCGCGGGCCTCACGTGGGCGTGTCGGGGGCCGGGCTCGGGCTCCCGATCTGCAAGGCGATCGCCGACGCGCCCGGCGGGACGATCTCCGCCGCGACCCGCGCCTCCGGGGGCGCGGTCTTCCGGGTCGTGCTGCCGAAGACCGAAGGGGTGCCCTCGGCTCCACCCGAGGGGGAGGGCTCATGACGGCCGTCGGTCCGCTGGTCCTGGTCGTCGAGGACGAGCCCGAGATGCGCAAGTTCATCCGCGCGACGCTGACGTCGCGTGGCTACAGGCTGCTCGAGGCCGCGCGCGCGTCCGAGGGTGTGCAGCTCTTGACCGGTCACAACCCCGACCTCGTGCTCCTGGACCTCGGCCTCCCGGACGCGGATGGGATCGACCTCACTCGGCAGCTCCGGGAGTGGAGCCGCGTGCCGGTGATCGTGCTCTCTGCGCGGGGTCGGGAGGACGACAAAGTGGCCGCGCTCGACGCGGGGGCGGACGACTACCTCACGAAGCCGTTCGGCGTGAACGAGCTCCTCGCGCGCATGCGCGTCGCGCTCCGCCACGCCGAGGCGTCGCGAGGTGGCGGCGAGGTGACGTCCTACCGGTTTGGCGACCTCGAGATTGACCTCGTACGCCGCGACGTGCTCCGCGGAGGTCAGCCCCTCCGGCTCACCCCCATCGAGTACAAGCTCCTCGTGCTGTTCGCTCGGCACGCCGGCAAGGTGCTCACCCATCGCCAGATCCTGAAGGAGGTCTGGGGCCCGGCGTACGCCGCGCACACACACTACGTTCGCGTGCACATGGCCGAGCTGCGGAAGAAGGTGGAGGCGAACCCTTCTCGCCCCAAGCTCCTCGTCACGGAGCCCGGCGTCGGCTACCGCCTGCGCGACCGCACGTGAACTCTCGGGATCGGTCGTCCGCGCCCGCGCGCACGAAGAGCGACGGCCTCGTCTCCGCGCCGCTCAGCGCGGGTACATGAACGACTCCCACTTCGTCACCCAGCGGTTCGCGGAGATGACGAAGGTGGTCTCGACCTCCGTCTTCGCGTTCAGCAGGGGGTTCGTGGGCGACTTCAGGAGCTCGTAGGCCATCGGGTACGGGTAGTGCGCAGGTCCGTCGGCGAGCGTGTTGCCGCCGGGCACCACCACCACGGGCTGGTTGCAGATGCCGTCGGGGTTCGTGACGCCCGACTGCGTCCACACGGGCATCACCTCGAGGAAGGTCGTGAGCCGCTCCCCGATGTCGTTGCCTGTCAGGACGTCGATGCCCTGCGAGTGCGCCATCTTCAAGCTGTTGAAGATCGAGCGCATGCCCAGGTTCTGATGACCCAGGTCGCGGCAGGTCTCCATCGTCAGGCCGGGCACGAAGGTGGGGGTGCCCCAATACGCGGCCCCGCGCGTGGCGATCTGCGAGCTCGAGGGCATGACCGGCACGCCCATGTCGCTCGCGATGTAGATGTACGAGGGCGTGTGCGTGGTCCACCGGGCCAGGGCGGCGTCGAGCATGGGTTTGTCGCTCAACCAGATACCCGCCGCCACGTGCGCCTCGATGCGCGAGTGCAGCCAGTTGTTCGGCGCTCCGACCTTGTCGTTCAAGGTCAGCGGCAACATGCGCGTGATGAAGGCGTCCATCGCCGCGGTGTGCCGGGCCTGCCAGCCCGAATAGGTGAAGCGCAGGACCTCGGCGGCGTTGGCGTACCACGGGATGGTCCAGCCGTGCTGCAGGGGCGCGTTCAGCCCCGCGGGGTCGAAGCCCATGAAATTCGCGGGGTTCGTCCAGGACTCGAGGTAGGCGATCGCCCGATCGGAGTACACGGTGTTGTCGAGCAGATAGCCCAGCAAGGCGAACGTGTAGGCGTCTATCCCGTCTCCCACGGGCCAGTCGCAGGCGAGGACCTTGAGGCCGTTCGTCCCCAGGTTGTTCCCGCCGCAATAGATGAGCTCGGCTCCGCCGCCAGCGACGGTGTTGTCCACGGCGGGGTTGTGCAGCGTGATGTCGCCGCGGCTGATCAGCGCCACCATCTGCGCGACGCGCGCCACGGTGTAGGGCTCGCCGGCGAGGTAGCGGCGCTTGAGGTCCGCCATGTGCGGCAGCGTGGTCATCATGCCCGGGTGCACGACGCCGTTGATCACCACCGTGGTCGGCCCTGGCGGCCCCGCGTCGGCTGGCGGACCCGCGTCGGTCGGGGGACCCGCGTCGGTCGGGGGACCCGCGTCGGCCGGCGGCCCCGCGTCGGTCGGGGCGCCCGCGTCCGACGGCGGACCCGCGTCCGTCGGCGGCGGGCTGCTGCTCGAGGG
>CAZHGG010000423.1:0-5831 GCA_964531755.1 uncultured Polyangiaceae bacterium | reverse complement strand
CGTTCGTGCCGCCGCCCGTCGCGACGTACCCGCTCTCGGAGGTCGCGCGCGCGCACCGCGACCTCGAGTCGGGCCGGACGGTCGGCAAGCTCGTGCTGGTGCCCGGATGACCGCACCGGACGCGACGCCGCCGCTGCCCGAGGTCGTCCACGAAGGGCGCGGCGGCTACGTGTCCGTGGGCGGGCGTCGCTATCCGATCGAGCACGTCGAGGGCGGGCGCTTCGTGATTGAGTTCCCCTCCGGGCACCGCCACCCAGAGCGCGCGGACGATCGCGCCGCGCTCGAGCGCCTGGTGCGGTCCGACCCCGCTCGATGGGCGCTCGAGGACCGCTCGCGCGGGCGCTGACACGGGCGCGCGGGTCAGCGCTTCAGCACCAGCACGTTCCACGCCTCGCCGACCTGGATGGGGGTCACGCCCCCGACGTCGTGCAAGATGGACCACTTCCCGCCGGTGGGGTCGTACTGCACCGAGACCGAGCCGTTGTAGAAGACGGTGGGCCCGCCGGGTGGGCTCTTGTTCGCCGTGATGATGAGCACCGCGTCCGCCTTGCCGTTCACCGCGGGGTTGTCGATGACGGTGTAGTTGTTGGAGATGTTGGCGGCGGCGGCGACGTGGGTGAACGCGACGAGCTTGTCTTGCTTGCCCGTGTTCAGGGCCGCGAGGTTGGCGTTCACCTCCGACGACTTGATCGGCGTGCCGGCGGTGAAGGCGTGGGGCAGGGCGACGTCGGCGAAGACGACCCCCGACGCGAACAGCAGCGAGAGGCCGGTGACCCACATCGGCACTCGGCTGAATTTGCCTCGAATCTTCATGCTTGTCCTCTTGTTCCTGAAGGCTCTGGAGTCCTCACCGCGGCGCTCACTGCCACTTCGCTTCGTCCCACTTCGCCTCGTCCCACTTGGCCGGCCCCGCGGCCGCGTCAGGCGCCGCGCCGTCGGGAGGTGGCGGCGCGCCGTCGGGCGCGGTCGACGTGGAGGTCGCGGTTGACGTCGCCGTGGTCGTCGCGCTCGGCGCGGGCGTCGACCCGGTGGGATCGCTGCCCACGCACCCCGCGGCGCCCAGCCAGGCCGCGCACAGGCACAGCGCGGCCAGGAGCCCAAGGCCGGCGGTGGCGCGGCGGGGCGAGGGTTGCGGGGCGCGAGCCTCTCGGGCGGGGGACGGGTGCATGCGCGGACTCTGCCGGGGCGCGCGCGCCGCCTGAATCCACAGAAGTGGGGAACGCCGTCAGAGCTCGGAGAGCAGCGCGTGGAGCGTCGCGAGGCGCTCGGACCCGGTCTTCGCCAGCAGCGCGCGGAGGTGCGTTCGCAGCGTCGACATCGCGACCCGATCGCGCGCGGCGATCTCCTTGGTCGACCAGCCGAGCAGGAGCGCTTCGGCGACGTCGGTCTCCCGCGGGCTCAGCCCGAACAGCGCGGCGGCGCGCGTCGCGCGCTCGCGCGCCATCGAGCGTGCGTGGTGGACGTGCACCACGCACGCGAGGCCGTGGCCGTACGGCGCCGCCGCGTGCACGACGACGCGCAGGCCGCTGGCGACGAGGAGCGCGGTGGGCCTCGCCCGTCCGAGCAGGGCGGTCAGATCGCGCGCGCCCACGAAGGTTCGCCCACCCGTCCGGCGGAGCACGCCGCGCTCGAAGAGGCGGAGCCCGGGCGCGTTCGTCGTGAGGAGCGCGCCGCTCGTCGCGTCGAGCACCAGCACGCCGAACGACAGCGAGTCGACGCCGAGGCTGGCGACGCGCACCTCGCGGCGGTCGAGCTCTTCCCCGGCGAGCCGGGTGAGGACCGGCCGCAGCGCGAGGAGGTCGGCGGCCTCCCGCGCTCCGCTCCCGGTCGCGTCGGCTGCGCGCAACATGCCGAACGTGACGAGATCCTCGCCGCGCCGGAGGAGCACGCCGCCGCAGAGATCGCGGACGCCATGTGGTCGACAGAGCTCGTTGAAGAACGAGGTGCGCTCGAGCTCCGCGCGGGGCAGGATCTTGTCGCTCTCCCACATGGCGCCGGTGGGGGCGCGGCAGCTCTCCGCCTTCCACGGGTCGGCGACGTGAAAGGTCGACACGTAGTCGGCCTCGAACCTCGCCGGCAGCGCGGCCCAGCGCTGCGCAACGAAGCGGTCACTCCGCCAGAAGGTGATGCCTGCCGAGACCGCGCCGAAGGACGCCGTGAGGGCCGCCATCGCGGCCTCGGCGGGCGCGCCGTCCTCGACGGCCGCGAGGAGCACGTCGACGGTGCGGCGCTCAACGCCCACGGTGCCCTCTCACGCGAGCCGGGCGCCGCCCCGAACGTGACCCCATGCGGCCCTCCATCCAGGGACACTAGGCGACGCGGGGGGCACTCTCAAGTGGCCGACGCGCGCAAGCGAACGGTTCTTTTCGGCCATCAGCGAGGCCATCCACAGAAGTGATGAGCGGGGCTTAGGGGGGCCTCAACGCACGCGCAGCGAGCGCGTGGTCACGCTCGTGACCGGGATCTTCTCGGCGCGCGCGATGGCGTCGATGCGGGTGAGCGCGTCGCGCACGCGGGGCAGGTACCGGGCCGCGGTCTCCTGGTGAAAGCCGATGCTCACGACCTGGGGCTGGGTCTTGTTCTTGAGGTAGCGCGCCTTCGCCTGCTGGAAGACGTCCACCATCTCCTCTGCGGTGACGTAGTCGGCGAGCGCGCCGTTGTCCGGCACCTCCTTGAGCGCGCCGGCGGGCGTGGCGATGGTGTACGGCTGGGACGTGGCGGTCGTGCCGCGCCAGAGATCGCCGAGCCAGTCGAGCACCGGCAGGCCCTGGAGCTCGCCCGCGAGGTAGGCCTGAGGCACCGCCGAGCTGTCCCAGGCGATGCCGTTCGCGACGAGGGCCTGCCGCACGTTGTCCTTCGCCATCCATCCGCCCGCGCGGAAGCTCCGCGCGTGGCCGAGGCCGTTGCTCTCGAGGGTGAGGATGCTGAAGCGGATGACCTTCTCGAGCTCGGCCTCGTCGTACGCGCTGATGGGGACCTCGTGCCCGCAGTCGAAGGTGCAGTCGCCGGAGAGCTCGTTCGTGCCCCAGAAGTTCGGCGTCGCGCGGAACTTCACGCCCGAGGCCTCGAACAGGCGCTTCCACCCGTGGATGTGCAGACCGAGCTCGTCGCTGGGCCGGAGCGTCGTGCGGATCTGCGCCTCGGTGTCGGCGCTGTTCGCACCGGGCTTGGTGAAGTAGGCGGCGTTCAGGAACTGCACGATGCGCACGCCCGGCATCGCGGCGCGAAAGTCGGACATGGCCCGCAGGTTCGCCGGGTCGAGGTTGCGCCCCTCCCAGTCCACCGACACGACGATCTGCACGCCGCCGCGCGCGCTGAGCTCGTCCTCGCTCGCGTTGGCGTCGAGGCCCGCGACCTCCGGGTCGTCGTCCGCCGAGGCCGCCGCGCTGCAGCCCGCCAGGGGGAGCGTGCAGGCCAGGAGGGCGGACGCAGCGAGGGAGCCGAGGAGTGTGCGCATGTGGACCACCTATGCACACATTGCGCCCGCGCCGACTTCCCGGAAATTCAAGGGGTTGCGGTGGGCGAGGCGGGCCGTCTGGATCGGTGTACTGGGCCCTGGCGGATCCAGTCTCCGCGGCCCTCAGAGCCCCGCGACCCCCACGACGACCGCCGTTGTCACGCCGAGGAGGGCGAGCCACGCCGCGACACGGAGCGCGACCTCGGGGGCGCGGATCGGCGCGTCGCTGAAGGCGCTCGGGACGTAGCGCCGCGGGGGAGGCCAGCGCAGGTCGGTGAGGCGCAGCGTCACGGTGTGCGCCGCTGCCTCGCGGAAGCCGGCCCCGCCCTCGTCGAAGCGCTCGTCTCGCTCGATGTACGCGAGGGCGCCGTCGTCGAGGTCCGTCGGGGCCCCGGGCGGGGGCGCGCCGTCGAGGGGCCGTCCGGCGAGCGACACGGCGCGGCCGTTCACGAGGCGCGCCGCGATCCAGCCAGACCCTACGCGGCCCGCCGCGAGGTCTTCCTCGTCGACGAGCGGCGGGGGCGGCGCGACGGCGCGCTCCTTCGGCCAGGGCAGGAGCCGCACGACGCCGAGCTTGCCGCGCCCGCCGAGCCCCATCATCGCGATCCCCCACCCGGGCGCGACGACGAACTGGCCGACGCACACCAGGCCAACGGCGAACTGACCGAGCACGAAGACGCCGACGGCGAACTGGCCAACGACGAACACTCCGCGCGCGAACTGACCTACCGACACGAGCGCGAAGTCACCGTCGGAGGAGAACAACCTCATGCGTCGGATTCTAGCCCCGCGCGCGAGGCCGGCCTACCGCGCCTGGAACAACAGGAGGTCGCGGTCGATCTCGCTGCGCGCGACGGGGTGCACGGGGCCGGTCCGTGTCTGGAACGCCACGCTCGCGATCGTCACGCGCTCGGGCGGCGCCTCCCGAAAGTACGCGGGAGGCGAGAACACCAGCGTCGCGCGCTCGCCCGCGACGTCCTTCTCGTAGGTGTCGGTCGCGCCCTCGGCGCCGTCGCTCCCGGCGCGCCTCCAGCCGCGGCTCTCCAGGGAGCCGACGAGCACGTGGTAGGGGATGTCGCGCGCGGGCGGGCTCACCCTTCGGCCGTCGCTCGGGGCCGCGCGCGTCACCTCGCGGGTGAGCTGGGGGAGCGGCTGGAGGATCTCGTAGTCGCCGAAGATCTCGCTCCACCGCGCGAGCGCGTCCGGGGCGAGGCGCAGCGGGTGCACGAGCGTCACCTCGGCGTCGTCGGGGAGCGTGACCGCGGCGTCGCTCGCGTCGGCGAGGCTGCCGTCCTCGGCCACGCGGAACGTCGTCAGCACGCGGGCCTCGGCGTCGACCGTGGCCCACAGCAGGCGCCGGGCGGCGAGGGCGACGACCGGGCGATCGAGCATCAGCGCGCGGAACGTCGGCGCGTCCCAGGTGCGGCCGTCGCACATCGCGCGCTCGAGCCTGCCGCGGAGGCTCGCGGTGACGGCCTTCGCGTCCTCGCGCAGCGCCTTCCACGCAGCGTGGGCGGCCTTCGCCTTGGCGGGATCGTCGGTCTTCGTCGCGCGCGGGAGCGTCTTCAGCGCCTTGCCGCCCTCGAGCACCTGCGGCTCGAGCTCGGGCGTGAACGTGACGCGGAAGCTGCGCGGCCCGAGGTCGAGGGTGAGCCCCCCGTCCGCGTCGAGCCCGAGGTCGGGCACGAGGCGATCGGCGAGGCCGTCGGCGTCGAGCCCGCGCGCCTCCGCGACCTGCGCGAGGAGCGCCCGAGCGCGGTCCTCGACGTGGACGTTCTTGGCCTTCGCAGCGAGCTCGGCGAGGTGCATGAGCGCGACATCGCTGCCGATCATGCCGAGCACGTCGAGGCCCATCAGCGCGCGCGGGCGCGCCTTCTCGCGCGGCCAACGGCGGACGGCGGCCGAGAGGCGGCGGACGATCTCGTCGCCGCCGAGGTGCCCGAGGGCGAACATCGCCCAGGCGTTCGCCGACGAGCCGCCGGCGTCGATCCACGCGCCGAGGAGCGCCCAGAGGAACGCGTCGAGCGAGCGCGGCTCCAGCGCTTCCTTCACCTCCGCGAGGCCGGCGTAGGGCGGCTCGACGGGGGTGAACTGGAGCATCTCGCCGAGCGCGCCGACCGCGGCCATCGGCAGGAGCTTGCCGCTCCGAAGCGCGAGGCGCGGGAGGGCCTCGACGACGAAGAACGCGGAGAGCTTCGGGGGCTTCGCGGGGCAGCGCTGCAGCGGATCGGCGGTGAGCGCCTCCTCGAGCGCGGCCGCGACCTCGGGGCCGTGGGCCTCGCCGGCAGCGCGCACGAGCTCCGCGTGGCCGCTCGCCACGAGCGAGCGGAGCGCGTCCGACGCGACGTCGCGATCGCGCCCAAGCGGCCCGAGC
>CAZHGG010000422.1:0-5832 GCA_964531755.1 uncultured Polyangiaceae bacterium | reverse complement strand
ACCGTGCTCCACGCGCGCGTCGCCCTCGACGACGCCGCGCCGGTGCGCCTCTCGGACGACGGCGGCGGCGCGACCCAGCTCGCCCTCGTCTCGCTCGGCGACAAGGCCGTGGCGCTCACGCTCGACGCGCGCATGGCGATGACGCCGGTGCACGCGCGCGAGCTCACCGTCGGCCCGGGCGGCGCGCTCGCCCTCGGCCCCGACGCCGTGCTGGCCATCGGCGGGCCCGCCGAGCGCGGCGTGGTGCTCGCCGCGGGGCGCGCGGGCGCCGACGTGTTCGGGCTCGTGCCGCTGCCGAGCGAGATCACCACGTTCGGGATGACCACGCTCAAGGTGCCCTCGCCGCCGCGCGCCGACGTGCCCGTCGTGCTGTCCCGGTACGCCAACGGGCTCGACCCGGCGCCGCTCGCGGCCACCCGCGGCGGCAAGAACGTGTATATTGCACGCGTCGTCCCGGAGTCGGCGGCGCCCCGCGCGGGGCGTGCGCTCGAGCTCGGGCGGCTCGCGCCCTCGGGGCAGTTCGTGTCGTACGGCCTCGTCGCGCGCGCCCCGATCACCGACGTGGCGATCGTCGAGGACGCCGAGCACGCCCTCTGGGTCGGCTTTGGCGACGGCGGGCGCACGTGGCTCGCGCGCTTCGTGTGTCCGCCGGGGTAGGGCGGGCGTTCTCGTTGGAGCTCTCCTGCGACCGCGTACGCGTCGGACGTGAGGTCCCGCCTCGTTGTCTTCGTCACCTCGGACGACAACGATTCGGCGGCGCAGGCCCCTCGCATTCTCGTGCTGGTGCTCGCGCTCAGCGGCGCGTGACGGGTGCCGGAGCGCTCCACCGCTCCCCGCATCCCGGGAGCCGCACCTCTCGGGAATTCACCCCCGCGCGCCGCGGTGCTAAGACCGGCCGCATGTCAGCCCCCGCCGGCCTCACCGAAAACCGCGCCTACTACGACGAGTTCTCGAAGCGCTACGAGGCCGAGCGCCGCCCGAACGACGCGAGCGGCTACCACGCGCTCATCGACGACCTCGAGATCGAGCTCTGCGAGCGCTACGGCCGCGGGCGCGACGTGCTCGAGGTGGGCTGCGGCACGGGGCTCATCCTGGAGCGCGTGCGCCGGTTCGCGCGCAGCGCGAAGGGCATCGACCTGTCGCCGGGCATGCTCGCCCACGCGCGCGAGCGCGGCCTCGACGTGTGCGAGGGGTCGGCCACGAGCCTGCCCTTCGACGACGAGTCGTTCGACGTCACCTGCTCGTTCAAGGTGCTCGCGCACGTCCAGGACATCGGCAAGGCGCTCTCGGAGATGAGCCGCGTGACGCGCAAGGGCGGCGTGCTGCTCGCCGAGTTCTACAACCCGCTGAGCTTCCGCGCGCTCGCCAAGGTCGTGGGCCCCGCCGGCAAGATCTCCGAGAAGACCCGCGAGAGCGCCGTGTACACCCGGTTTGACGCCCCGTGGTCGCTCGGGAAGGTGCTCCCCCCGGGCACGCGCGTCGAGGCGGCGCGCGGCGTGCGCATCGTGACCCCCGCCGCGGCGTTCATGCGCGTCCCGGTGCTGCGCGACGTGCTCCGCAAGGTCGAGACCGCGCTGTGCGACACGCCCGCGGCCGTCTTCGGCGGCTTCTACGTGGCGGTCGTCCGCAAGCTCTGACGGCCGCCCACCCGGGCCGCTGGCCGCGGCTCGGGCCTGGTTCGCACGATCCCGCGGAACCGCTCGGGTTTCTTGGCGGGCGTGCGTATACTTCTCGCCGATATGCCCACCTGGCCCAAGGTCGTGAAGGTTTCGGCGCTCTTTGGCGCCTTCGGTGTCGCCGCGGTCCTCGCCCTCCGCCTCCACGGCGGCGGCCTCTGGCACGGCCTCGCGCCGGCGAGCGCGGCGAGCGTCTCCCACACCGCGCAGAACTACGACCTGACCCAGCTCAAGGTCGTCAACGAGGTGCTGAAGACCATCCGGGACCGCTACGTCGACCCGAAGCGGGCCAAGCCGAAGGACATGCTCCTCTCGGCGCTGAATTTCGTTCAGCGCGACGTGGCCCAGGTGATCGTGCTCTACGAGGACGGCGCGCCGACCGTGAAGGTGCGCGTCGACACGCAGGAGAAGGAGTTCCGGGTCGACAACGTGCTCGGCCCCTGGGACGTGTCGGCCCGCCTGCGCGACGTGTTCGCGTTCATCCAGGAGGGCCTCCGGGGGACGGAGGTCGACCTCCGCCAGGTCGAGTACGCCGCGTGCAACGGCATGCTGCACACCCTCGATCCCCACTCGGTGCTGCTCTCGCCCGAGGCCTACAAGGAGATGAACCTCTCCACGAGCGGCCAGTTCGGCGGCCTCGGCATCGTCATCTCGATCCGCGACCAGCAGCTCACCGTCATGAACCCGATGCCGGGCACGCCCGCCGGCCGAGCGGGCATCAGGCGGCACGATCGCATCGTGAAGATCGGCAACGAGTCCACCCTCAACATGGGCCTGAACGAGGCCGTGCAGCACCTGCGCGGCGCGCCCGGGTCGAAGGTGTCGGTGTGGATCCACCGCGATGGCCCCGACGGCTGGGCCGGCATGAAGGAGTTCGTCCTCACGCGCGAGACCATCAAGGTCGCCAGCGTGGAGTCGCGCCTGCTCGACGGCGGCATCGGCTACGTGCGCCTCAAGCAGTTCCAGGCGAACACGGCGGCCGACCTCGAGAAGGCCCTCGGCGAGCTCAAGAAGTCGGGCGAGCTCAAGGGCCTCGTCCTCGACCTGCGCGGCAACCCGGGCGGCTTGCTCGACCAGTCCGCGCGCGTCGTCGACAAGTTCATCGCGTCGGGGCCCATCGTGGCGACCGTGGGCAACGCCCCGGAGGACCGCGAGGAGAAGGTCGCGCACAGCGCCGGCACCGAGCCGAACTACCCCATCGCCATCCTCGTGAGCGGCAACTCGGCGAGCGCCAGCGAGATCGTGGCGGGCGCCATGAAGAACCACGACCGCGCCATCCTGATCGGCGAGACCACCTTCGGGAAGGGGAGCGTGCAGCTCGTGTTCCCCGACCTGCCGGACAAGGCGGCGCTGAAGCTCACGATCGCGCAGTACCTCACCGAGCCGGGCGACATCTCCATCCAGGGCACCGGCGTGACGCCCGACATCGAGCTCGACCCAATGACCGCCGATCTCCAGGAGATGGACCTCACGGTCGACCAGGGCGGCACGAAGGAGCGCGATCTCGCGCGGAGCCTCTCGAACGCGCGCATCCGTGAGGGGCAGAAGCCCTCGGAGCTCGTGCGCTACAACCTGCCGCAGAAGGAGCGGCAAGAGCTCCGCGAGCGCGGCGGCGATCCCGACGACACGTTCGCGCTCGATTTCCCCATCCGCTTCGCGCGCGACGTGGTCGCGAAGGTGCCGCCGGGCAAGCGGCTCGAGCAGGTGCGCGCCGCGAAGGCGCTCGTCGCCGAGGCCCGCAGCGCCGAGATCGCGAAGGTCGCCCAAGACCTGCAGGCGCTCGGCATCGACTGGGCGGACGCCCCCGCCGATGTGCCCCATGTGGCGAGCGCGGGCACCCCGCCCCCGCCGCCCGCGGTGGAGGTGAAGGTCGAGACCGACCGCCCCAACAACGAGGGCGTGCCGGGCGAGCCGATGGCGCTGAAGCTCACCGTGACGAACAAGGGTAAGGAGCCGCTCTATCGCCTCGCCGCGATGACGAAGAGCGACAACCCGATGTTCGACAACAAGGAGCTCGTCGTCGGCAAGCTCGAGCCGGGCAAGAGCCGCACCGTGACCGCCCCGCTCGGGTGGTGCGAGACCGAGGGGCGCAAGGCCGGGAGCACCGCGCCGCTCCCCAAAGACGCGCCGCGCGTGTGCCGCATCCCCCGCGACGCGCTCTCGCGGGCCGACGGCATCCGCGTGCGCTTCGACGAGGCGCGCGGCCGCGTGCCCGCGCCGGCCGAGCTCCGCGTGGGCGTGAAGGGCCTCGAGCGGCCGGTGTTCGCCTACAGCTACCAGGTCGTCGACAACCGCAAGGGCAACGGCGACGGGCGCGTGCAGAAGGGCGAGGACGTCACGATGTACGTGACCGTCACCAACGTCGGCCGCGGGCGCTCCTACGAGACGCAGGCGAACCTGCGTAACCTCTCGGGTGATGGGCTCCTGCTCCGCGAGGGGCGCTTCGACGTCTCCAACCTGAAGCCCGGCGAGTCGCGCAAGCTCGCCTTCACCTTCGAGGTGCGCGACGCGCTCGCGGACACCGAGGCGAAGGTCGAGCTCTCGATCGGCGACCGCGATCTCCGCGAGAACACGGTGGAGAAGGTGCGCATCCCCATCGCGCCCGCCGCCTCCCTCGCCCCCGCGCAGGGGGCCGTGAAGGGCAGGGCGCAGGGCGCGGCGCTGCTCGAGTCTCCGGACGGCGGCGCGCGCGTCATCGGCCGGCTCCCTTCGGGCGTCGCGGCGGCGGTCACGGCCGCCACGGGCGACTACAAGAAGGTCACCCTGTCGGAGGGGCGCTTCGCGTTCGTGCGCGCGTCCGAGGTCGACAGCGGCGGCAGCCCCGCGGCGCACGTGGCCTACGAGGAAGAGATGCAGCGCTTCCCGCCCTCGATCGAGCTCGGCGATCCCGCGCTCGCGACGCGCGACACGCACTTCGTCCTGAAGGGGACGGCGAGCGACACCGTGCGGCTGCTCGACGCGTACGTCGTCGTGGGCTCCCGGAAGGTCTACTACCGGTCGAACCGCAACGGCCCCGATCCCAAGAAGATGACCTTCGAGGCGGACATCCCGCTGCGGCCGGGGGTCAACGTGATCGCCGTCATCGCCCGGGAGAACCCCGACACGATGGGGCGGCGGCTCTTCGTCGTCCGGCGCGACGGCCCGAACGGGGAGCTCTTGGCCACGCCCAAGACCGACGAGGACGAGGCCGGCGGCGAGGACTGAGCCGCGCGGCTCGACGGCGCCGGTCCGAGAGGCTGGCGCCACGCTTTCCGCTTGCGAAACCGGGGGGCTTCCTCAAGAGTCGGGCGCGTGCAGCTCCCCACCTCCGAGGGCTCTCCCGCCCTGTCGCCCCGGGTCCGACTCCACGTGAACATCGATCACGTGGCGACGCTCCGCAACGCGCGGGGCACGCCGTACCCCGATCCCGTCGAGGCCGCGCGCCGCTGCCTGGAGGCGGGCGCCCACGGCATCACCGCGCACCTCCGGGAGGACCGGCGGCACATCCGCGACGACGACGTCGAGCGGCTCCGCGCCGAGCTCCGCGCGACCTTCAACCTCGAGATCGCGGCCACGGACGAGATGATGGACATCGCGCTCCGCGTGCGCCCCGACGTCGTCACCTTCGTGCCCGAGCGGCGCGAGGAGCGCACGACCGAGGGCGGCCTCGACGTCGTGCGGGCGCGCGCGCGGCTCGAGGGGTACGTGGCGCGCCTCGCCGAGGCGTCCGTGAAGGTGAGCCTCTTCATCGCCGCCGATCCCGCGCAGATCGCCGCGTCCGCCGCGCTCGGCGTCGAGCAGATCGAGCTCCACACAGGCGACTACTCGCACGCGAGCCCCGGGGAACAGGCCGCGGCGCGCCTCGCGGAGCTCGCGCGGGGCGCGGCCGAGGCGCACGCCGCGAACCTGGAGGTCGCGGCCGGCCACGGGCTCACGCAGGCCAACGTCGTCGCGCTCATGGGCATCCCCGAGCTCGTCGAGCTCAACATCGGCCACGCCGTCGTCTCCGACGCGGTCTTCTGCGGCCTCCGCGAGGCGGTCCGCGCCTTCGGGCGCGCGGTCGACGTGGGCGTCGCGGCGCGCTCCGCGCGAGCCTGACGCGTCGTCGGTCCGTCGCGCCGCGGGAGCGACGGTCGAGCGACGGGCCGCCAGGCACCTCGCCGCGAGACGCGCGGCG
>CAZHGG010000421.1:0-5840 GCA_964531755.1 uncultured Polyangiaceae bacterium | reverse complement strand
GGCGTCGTGGGGCGCGCCGTCGGCGGCGTCCCGAGGCCCGTCGGCGCCGGCGTCCTGGAGCGCGTCGGGCGCGTCCGCGACGGCCACGTCCGCGCGCGTGGCGTCGGAGGTCGTTGGGACTCCCGCGTCCACCGACTCCGTCTTCCCGCAGCCCCACGCCCCAAAGGCGACCACCGCCGCCAGCGCCCACTCGGTTCCTCGCACCATGAGGTGAGTCTACGCCATCCCATGACGGTCAACATTCCGTGGAGGTCATTCGCGTGGCACCCGCCGGCGCGGGGCGATGGGCAGTGAGTGTTCGCCGACTGCCCACCCGGTGCCCACGCCACGCTCGGCCATCGTGCTCGCCCCTCCGTGGAGGGCGAGATAGGATGGCCGGAATGCTAACGCCTCCGCTCGAGCGGCTCGCGCTGCTCGCCGTCGTCGGCGACGGGTGCAGGGTCATCGCGGCAACGACCGGTCTGGGCGAGCGCCTCGGGGTCGCCCACGACGCGCTGCTCGGGAACCCACTGCCCAGCCTGACGGCGAGCGCTGAGAACGATAGGAAGCTGCGCGCCGCGATCGAGCGCATCCTGGCGGACGAGGCCACCAGCGCGCGCGTCGTAGCCGACGACACGACGTGGGTACTCCATCGTTCGTTCGAACACGAGCCCTCGTGCGCTATCTTCAGCCAAGAGCGCGACCTCGCCGACCCCGCGCGGCTCGTTCAAGTGGGGGAGGCGCAGCAGACGGCGCAGCGGCTGCGCGCGGCCGGACGCCGGCGAGAGCGCGCGCTCTTTCGTGAGCTGCTCGCGGCGCCCACGTGGCGCACCCACGTGCTCTACGTGCACGGGCCGCTCGGGACAGGCAAGTCCACGCTCCTCGGGGTGTACCGGGCGATGTGCGCGGACGCCAGCGTCCTCTCCTACAGCGTCGACGCGCGCGCGGTGGCGTGCGCGCCGAGCGCGATCGACTCGAGCGTCCTCGACGCGCTGGGTGCGTCGTCGCTGACGCGGATCTGGAGCGTGATCCCCGACCTCGCGCGGCGGCGCTGGGTGCTCTTCGTCGACGGCTTCGAGCGCTGGCAGCCGCTCGCCGAGCACTTCCTCCGCTCGACGGTCGCGGCGTTGCCTGCCACAGCCTTCGTGGTCGTGGCGAGCCGCCTCGCGCCGAGCTCACGCGCGGGATGGGACTGGGCGCGAGGCGCGATCGTCCAGCACCTCGACGTCCTCTCGCCCGCGGACGCGGTGGAGGCGCTCGCCTTGCGAGGCGTCGTCGAGGCTGCGCGCCCCGCGCTCGCCCGGGCGACCGGCGGGCACCCGCTCTGCATCGCGGTCCGCGCCGCGGAGCTCAGCGCCCAAGGCCGCCCCGCGGCCGACTCTCCCCTCCTCTCGTCCCTCGGTGCCTTGCCCGCGATGAGCAGCGCGCAGAGTGGGCGCGAGTCGCTCGAGGTGGCCGCGCTCGCGTCTCGAATCACCGAAGACCTCGCGAGCGTGCTCGGCGACGCCGGGCGACGCGTATCGGTCGCTCGAGAGCGTGTGCACGGTGGCGCCCGAGGGCTACGGTCTGCGCATGCCTGGCGTCCTCCGCGAGGCCATCGGGACCGAGCTGTGGCGACGCAACCCCTCGCGCCACGCCGACCTCCAGAACAAGATCGTGCGCTTCTTCGGCGAGTGCATCGAGTCGGGTGTGCCCGGCCGAAGCGCCGCGGTGCTGCACGACTTCTACGACACGTTCGCGCACCACCCCGTCCTCCGGATGTTCTCCACCGGACAGGCACCGGACGAGCTCAGCGTCGACGTGGCTCGCCCCTCGGACCGCGCGGCGATCGAGGCGCTCCTTCGACGCGAGGTGAGCGCGGCCACCGCGGCGATGACGCAGCAGCGCGTCGGCCGCTTCCCAGACAGCCTCTTCGTCGCGCGCGCGCGGTGCGGGCGAGCGGTGGGGCTCGTGCAGATGGTGGTGCTCTCGACGGAGGAGCTCGGCCGGCAGGCCGCCCGCGGGGACGCGGTGCTCGCGGCGTTCGCGGAGGCGCTCCGCCGGCCGCCCGGCGTCGACGCGGGCGGGGTGCTCGTCGTGCCGTTCGTCTCGATCGGCCCCGGCATCGACGCGACCCTGGGGGCGCTCGCGATGGCGGTCGCGCGCATGGCGATGCGCACGGCGTCCATCTCGGGGGCATTCGCATTCCTCCCCGTCGGGCACCCACTGCTGAGGGCGCTCCAGTTCCTGCCGCCCCATCGGCACGAGCTCCTCCTCGACGGCGCGCGGTACGCGCTCGTCGGCTGCGACTTCGCCAGCGTCTCGCGGGCGGCGGTGCTGGCGCGCTTGCTCGCCTGCGAGCCCGAGACCCCCTCATGCCCACAGCCCCCGCCCGACAGCCTCGACGAGGCGCAGTTCACGGAGGCGGTGCGCGCGTGCCTCCCGCACCTCGCGCTGCCCGTCAAGCTCGCGCAGAATCCGCTCGTCGACGCGCTGATCGTCCGCAGCGAGGTCGAGGGTGACGCCGGCGTCGCGGCGCGCGCCGCGGTCCTGGCGCGGGTCATGAAGCGCGCGATAGAGAACCTCGCGCCCCACGACGAGCGAGCGCACCGGGTGCTCCGCGCGACCTTCGTCACGCGGGTCGGCACGCACGAAGAGATCTCCGAGGACCTCGACCTGTCGTACAGCACGTTCCGCCGCCACCTGGCGCGGGCGATCGAGCTGCTCGCCCGGACGCTCGTCCTGCAGGAGGTCGACCTCAGGCGGCGACGTCGCCTCGAGCCCTCGTGAGGGCGGGCCCCGTCCGGCGGCGGCGGCGCGTGGGCTGAGCGCGAGCAGCGCGTGGGCTGGAGTTGGTGGGGATTCCTTGGTCGCATCGCCAGGCGGCGCCTCGCGGCGACCGCAGGAGGACCCATGGACACAGAGAAGGCACGACGCCGACGGGGGGATCTCGCCCCGAACCCCGAGCTGTGGGCGGCGCTGGAGCGCGGACCTCGCCTCCGCCGCATCATCGAGGACTTCTACCGGCGCGTGTACGCCGACGCGCGGCTCTCGCCGTTCTTCGCGCGCACGACGATGAGCTGGGTGGTCGACCACCAATACGCCTTCTTGGGCGAGATCTTCTCGGGTGAGAAGATGTACTTCGGAGACCGCCCGAGGAATGCCCATCACCGGATGGTGATCGACGATGACCTCTTCGACTATCGCGAAGAGCTGATGGCGGCGTGCCTGCGCGAGCATGGGCTCTCCGCCGAGCACGTCGCCGCCTGGCGGCGAGTCGAAGAGGCCTTCCGCCCCCAGATCGTCAAGAAGGCGCCGTTCCCGCGGAGGCGGCACGGGGTGACCATCCCGCTCGACGGGCTCGGCACTCTCGAGATAGCCCTGGCCTGCGTCTGCGACGCCTGCGGGGGCGAGATCGAGGCTGGCGCGCGTTGCTCCTACGAGCAAGACAGCGGGCGCCTGTATTGCCCTGCCTGCAGCGACGGGCTGCGCGCGGAGGGGCCATGATCCGAATACGCGCGCGCCGCTCGGGTCCGCTCGTCGTCGAGGTGGATGGCCCGTGTGAGCTCTATGGAACGGACGGCCTGCTCCGCGACACGAGCGAGCTGCGGCGCGTCCTGCTTTGCCGGTGTGGCGCCTCCAAGAGCGCCCCGCTGTGCGACGGCGCGCACAACCGCGTCGACTTCGAGCGAGACCCGGCCCCGGAGCCCACGGACAAGTCACTCGAAGACACGCCTCTACTGGGCAGCAAGTGAGCAGCACCTGGTCTGGTGACGAACGTGTGGGCGTGCGAGCTTTTTCGACTGTGACACTCGCGAACACTTCGGCAGAGCGGCGGGCGGGCGAGCATTGGCTCGAACGAATCGTCTCGCTCTCTCGCGACACGGAGCGCCTCGACGTCCGGGCCCACGAGGGGCGTGACGGCGCGGAGCTCCTCGCCTCGCTCTGCCGTGAGGTGCGCGATCGACTGGAGCGCGCGATTTCGCTCCTGAAGGACCTGGTGGACGCGGTCGCCACGCCGGAGGCCGAGCAGCGGCGGTCGACGCTCCCGCCGGCCTCGTTCGGGGCAGAGGGCGCCACCCAGCGCTTCGACCGTCGCCTCGACGCGCTCGTGAAGGACCCTCGCGCCGACGCGGCAGACATCGCCTTCATCGCCCTCGGAGAGCTCTCGCACAAGCGCGCTCGGGTCGTCGGGCTCACCGCCGCCCACGATCCTTGGCAGATCATCGCCGAGTGCGGGAGCGCCATACGACGCATTCGCAAGTCGCTCGCCGCCATCGAGCACGCCCTCGCGGGCCCGGACTCGATCCTCGCGTTCTCTTCGGTCGTGGAGACCTCGCTCGCGGTCCGCCGTGAGTACGTCGCGCTCCGCCGGGTCATCCAGGTGAGGGAGCCGCGCGACGAGGCGGAGGCCCGCGCCGCGCTGCGCGCGGTGGGAACGAGGATGGCGATGCTGATCGGTCGCCCCGTCTACCACGAGCTGCGCATTCCGGATCGAGTGCAGATTCGGCTCCTGCAGGAGCGCATCCTCGACTGGCTGAGGCGACCGGCCGACCTGCAGGACGGCCGCCGCATTCTCCAAGACCTGCGCGGCTTCGCGGCCATGCTCGCCCAGGTCAACCGACGCGAGGAGCTGGTGGCGCACGACACCGCGCTGCTGCGCGAGGCGCTCGCGGCGCTGCCGCCGGACGGCGCCCCCGTGCCGCGCCAGCTGCTCGAGCGCCTGCGTGAGCTCGACGGGCTAGACGAGGAGCTCGACGACCTGCTGCGCGCCGACGCCCCATCCCGCGCGCCGCTGCGCGCGGTGCTCGCGCGGCTCCGGCGCGGGTACCCGTCGATCCCCGACTCCGCCGAGCTCGCCGCGGACCGCCGCGACCGTGAGGGCTTCTAGATGATCCTCGAGCTCTCCGGCTTCGGGACCGCGTTCGGTGAACGCGTAGTGCTCGCGGAGGTCGACCTGCGCGTGCCCGCCGCGGGCGTCACGCTCCTGCTGGGGCCGGCGGGCGGCGGGAAGTCGACGCTGCTCCGGACGCTCGCGGGCCTCAACGACGCGCAGCCCACGCTGCGCACCTGGGGCGCGGCGTCGTACGCGGGCCGCCCCCTGGGCGAGGGCGCGCGCCCAGACATCATCGTCCAGAACACACGCTTCTTGATGTCGAGCGTGCGGGAGAACCTCGCGTCGGCGCTGCCGATCCGCTCCGCGCTCACGCCCATGGAGCAGCAGCGGCGCGTCGAGGAGGTCCTCGTCGCCGCGGGGCTGCCTCGTCGCGCACCTCGGCACTCCGGCCGTCGACCTACCGCTCGTGGAGCAGCGGCTGCTCGCGCTGTCGCAGGCCACCTGCAGGAGCGGCCCGCTCCTCCTCGTCGACGAGCTCACCGCCGGCCTCGAGGACGAAGAGGCCGAGCGTGTCGTGTCGGCGCTGCGGCGCTACGCGACGACCCGCGCGATCCTCTTCGCCACGCACAACATGCGCGACGCGCGCGCGCTCGGCGGCACCGTGGCGCTCCTCGCGGGCGGGCGAGTCCTCGAGACGAGCGCCGCCGCCTCCTTCTTCCATGAGCCAGAGACGCCGAGCGGTCGGCAGTTCGTGCTGACCGGCGGGTGCCCCGCGCCGAGCCCCGCGGCCGAACGCGCGTCGCTCGCCTCCGACTTCCCGCCGCCCGCGCCGCTCTCGGAGCGCGCGGTGACCGCCCTCCGCGCCAAGACGGTGCCTACGGCGCCGATGGGCTTTCACTGGCTCGTCCCCGGGAAGCTCGGCGGCCTGCCGCGCCCGGGGCTGCTCGCCGACCTGGACGAGGACCTCGACAAGCTGACCGCTGTCGGGGTCAACACGCTCGTCACGCTCGAGGAGACCCGGACGGTCGACGCCGACGCGCTGCGC
>CAZHGG010000420.1:889-5850 GCA_964531755.1 uncultured Polyangiaceae bacterium | reverse complement strand
GCCCCGCGTGGGGGGGGGGCTCTCGGCCGCGGGCGGGCCCCTCCGCAACTCGGCAGAGTGCCGCGCGGTGATGGGGGCGGGGTGGCGGTCTGTGAGCGGTGGAGGGTGGGAGCGCGCGAGAACGACGTCCTCGGACAGGCGGATCCTCCCGCCCGCGGCCGAGAGCCCCACCCACGCTCTTGGCTCGCGCGCGAGAGGGAGGGAGTTGGGGGAAGGAGGGGATGAGGGAGAGGAGACCCCCCGCCCCGGTCCGTTCCGACCCCCTCGCCCCCGCCTCGGTCGCGGGGACGACGGCCCCACCCACGCTCTTGGCTCGCGCGCGAGAGGGTGGAATGGGGAAAACGGGGGTAAAGGAGAAGGGGAGAGGAGCTCCCCTCCCCCACCCCGTGCGTCACGCCTCCGCGGTCATCTTCTTGGCTCGGGTCTGCTTCGCGCGGGCCACCGCGCGGCGGACGCGGTTGTACGCGCTCGCGTAGAGGCGCTGCTTCTCCGGCTCGTCGCGGAAGGCGTAGCGGCCCGCCCTGCGCACCGCGCCCATGGCCGCCGACAACGCGGTTGCCGCGCGGTCGCGCTCGGCGACGAAGCGCGTCTCGTCGGAGCGCGTGCGGCGCTCGTCGACGAGCGTCGCGAGCTTCTCCTCGAGCTCCGCGCCGGTCGCCGCGAGCTTCTTCGGGTTCTGCCCGATGGCGGTGAGCGCGGCCGGCACCTCCTCCACGAACGTCACGATCTGCCGCAGGTCCGCGATGAGGTCGTCCAGCCCCTCACCTTCGCGGATCTTCGAGATGCGCGCGGCGGCCTCGGGATCCATGCCGACCGCGAACTCGAGATCGTCGAGCCGGCGGGCGCGGTAGTCGCGCGCGGCCTCCTCGGCCTTCACCTCGGCGGCGCTGCGACCCACTCGCCGCGACGACAAGAGCGCCGACTGCGCGGCGGCGAGCGACGCGCCGAGGCCGGCGACGAGCGTCACGGACGCGCCCTTGAGGCCCACCTTGGCGAGGGCCGCGCCGTGCTTCCTCGCCGCCAAGACGAGCGCGCGGGCCTCGCCCACCAGGCGGTCGACCGGGATCTCCGGCGGGCGAACGTTCTCCACCGCCGCGAGCGCGGCGAGGACGTCCTTGGGGGCCTTGGCTCCGACTCCGGTCGCCTTCGTGGCCTTCGTCGCCTTCGTGGTCTTCTTCTTTTCGGCGGTCTTCGCGGTCGCAGCAGACTTCTTTTTGGCAGCCATGGTCCTCCTGACTGGCCACGAGGGTAACCAAGGCATCGCCGGCGGCGCGAGGGGAAAATGCGACTGCGCGACGGCGACCGCTCGTCTGAACGACAACGGCAGCGGCCGGTGGGGGCGAGGCTTACGGGCGCTCGCCGTGGTTCGCCACCAGGCCTGCGAAGGTCTTCGACTGATCGATCACGTTGTGTGGCACGAGCAGGTACCCCCAGGGCTTCCCTCCGCGCTCGGTCTCGTAGGCGCTGGCGTGCTTGCACCAGTCCACAGCGGCGCGCATCTTCGCCGCGACGTCGGGGTGAACGAGCTGGTCCTCGCGCTTCACCTCGCACACCCACTTCCCCGTGCGCGTCTCGACCAGGAAGTCGGGGACGTACTCGTGGTCCCCCTCGTAGCGGATGTGGAGCACCGCGCGACGCACGCACCACCACTTCACGACCTCGGCGTCGTCCTCCAGAACCGCGATGAAGCGACGCTCCGAGTCCGAATTCAGCTTCACGAGGCGCTGGACGCCCTTCGCGAAGCCCGTGAAGATCATCTGGCGGAGCGCGGACTTGTCCTTCACGAGCGCGCGAAAGTCGACGGGCACCGTGCCCTCCGGCACCGCGAGGAGATCCGGCTTCGGGACTTCGTACTTCGAGCCCACGTTCACCTCGAGCCGCTCCGGCACATGGTGAAAGTGGGGAGCCAGCTGCGCGTACACGGCGTCGCCCCAGTCGCGCTGGTAGTAGCGGACCACGTTCGCCACGGCGTCTTCGACGCCTCGGTGCTCCTTGCGGAGGTGCTCCACCACCTGCGAGGCGAGCTTCTGGAGCAGCGGCGCGTTGCGATCGTAGTCCACGTCGTCGCGATCCATCAGGACACGCACGATGTACGCCTCGAGCCGCGCCTCTTCGGCGATGTTCGCGCGCACGGCCAGCTCGTCGGAGGAGCTTTGCTCCCGCAGCGCCTTCACGAGGATGGTCTTCTCCACGGGCGCGAACGTCGGGAGCTTCGTCGTGTCGAGATCGAAGTCCTCGAAGTAGCTCTCGGCCTCGAGCGAGGGCGTGATGACCACGCTCGGGATCTCGATCGTGGACGCCGCGTAGGTGTCCACGATCTTCTCGGCCAACCTCCGCGCTTGGACCTCGAACCCGGGGAGCGCCGCTTGCGCCGGCGCGGTGTACGACCGAATGCCGTTCGTCACCCCCTCGACGTTCCCCGTCGACGCGGCCTGGAGGAGCTCCGTCCCGCACTGCGTGGGCGTCTCTCCCGCGAAGATGTGCCGCACCGTGCTGAGCACGGCGATCGCGGCCGCGCTCGGCGGCACCGCCTGCGGGGCCTGCGGCGCCTGCGGGCCTGGAGCAGGATCGGGCTCTCCACGAAGGAGCGCCGTGAGGCGCGTTGGGGACGGCACGAGCACGGTGGCGGGCTCGTGGGGATCGATCTCCACCAGCACCGGTCGGAAGTAGCTCGCCACCGCCGAGGTCTTGTCGTTCGCCTCGTCCAGGAGCGCTTGGAAGTTGTCGTGCGCCACGATGGTGAGGCGGTCGATGCGGTCCTCTCCGGTCCGCTCGCCGTACGGCAGTCGCAAGCCGCGCCCGACGCTCTGCTCGATGAGGGTCTTCGAGTCCGCCTTTCGCAGCGGGACGATCGTGTAGAGGTTCCGGACGTCCCAGCCCTCTTTCAGCATGTTCACGTGGACCACGATCTCGACGGGGTTCGTCGGATCTTCCACCGTGAGGAGCTTCTCGACGATGTCGTCCTTCTCCTCGCTCGAGCGGCCGCCCCCCGAGTGCACCTCGAGGACCTTGCCCTCGTACCGCCCATAGAAGAACTGCGGCCCCGAGAGGAACGCGGAGAGCTCGCCCGCGTGGGTCGTGTCGCGCGCGATCACGAGGATGAACGGCTTCACCCGCGGCTTGCCCGTGCGATCGGCGTACGCGCGGAGCCGCGCCTTGACCTCTTCGTGGAGCCGAATGGCGTCCTCCAGCTTGGTCTTCTCGACCTCCTCCGGCGTGTGGTCCGCCGCGACGAAGTCCTTCTGCGTCGCGACCGCGGGCTCCTTCACGAAGCCGTCGCGCATGGCCTCAAAGAGGCCGTACCGGTAGACCACGTTCTTGAACGGCTCGGTCTTTTTGCCCGCCTCGGTGTGCGGCGTGGCGGTGAGCTCGAGCCCGAGCAGCGGCCGGAGCTCGTTCAGGGCCTTCACGCCTGCGTCGCCTCGGTACCTGTGCGACTCGTCCATGAGGAGCACGAGATCGGGGAGGCTGCGCAGGTAGTCGAAGTAGCTCTCGCCGAGCGTCTCGGAGAGCTTCTTCATCCGCGGCGCGCCCCGCTTCGTGCTCGTGGCGTCGGCGTTGAACTTCGAGATGTTGAACACGTTGATGTGCACCTCCTCGAAGAGCACGCGGTCCGCGCGGTACCGCGTGAGCTGGCTCGAGTCGTAGTTCTCGCCGTGAATGAGCTTCGGCGGGTGGATGGCGAACTCGGACAGGCCCGTGAGCACGTACTTCGAAGAGCCGGGCGAGAAGTCGGCCTTGAGCTTGTCGTAGATAGTGAGGTTCGGCGCGAGCACGAAGAAGTGCCGCACGCCGTGCACGCGGAAGAGGTACGCCATGAAGGCGCCCATGAGGCGCGTCTTGCCGACGCCAGTGGCGAGGTTGAAGCACAGCGAGGGGAAGTCGCGCTCGAACGAGGAGAACCCGGGCACGCGCGCGGCGACACCGGCCTCGAGGGCGGCGAGGTCCTGCGCGGGGTGCGCGCCGGCGTCGCGGGGCGCCTTCTCGTGCGCGAGCGAGAGCGGCGCGCCCTCCCCCTCCACGAGCGACGCGAGGAGCTTCAGCGCCTCGAGCTGCGGCGTGCGGAGGCTGAGGCGCTGGGCGATGTCGCGGACGGGACCGGTCACGCCCGTCAGGTGCGTCGGGCTCGTCGGGCTCATTTCGCGCCCCCGTTCTTGCCGTGCTTGGTGCCGTCGTTGCGGTCGAACAGCGGGAGCGACTGCGCCGGGACGGGCTTGCCCTTTCGCCTGGGCTTCCCGCCGGGGCTCGTGGGTCCGTCGCGCTCGCCCGCCGGCTCGCTCGTGGGGGCTTCCTCGCGCTCGGGCAGGTGCAGGCTGTAGTCGTCTTTGCCGAACTCGCAGCGCGACAAGACCGCCTGCGGGATCTTCTTCACGGTCAGGTTGGGCAGCGCGTCGAGCTGCATGGCGCTGGCCTTGAAGGCGCCGCAGAGCACGAGGAGGCTCTGGCTCGGGCCCACGTCGCCCGCGAGGCGCTCGAGCTGGGCGAGGGTCAAGGTCTGGGTGGTGGCGTAGAGGAAGTCGCGCTCGGTGGAGCGGCCGTGCTTCCAGTAGGTCTCTTGGCTCGGGGCGTAGGTGAAGCCCTCGAGCTTGCAGAGGGCCTCGGCGAGCATCACCGCGTTGTACTTCTTGGAGATGACCCAGTTGCCCCACGGGTCTTGCTCGAGGAGGGAGGGCGCGAGGCGGTAGTAGCGAAAGCCCCCGCCGCCTTTCCACGAGACCGCGTCGGTGATGCCCCCGGGATCTTCGCCGTCCACGACCTTCTTGAGACGCGGGACGATGTGCGTGTGGCAGTGCTCGCCGAGCTCCACCATGATCCAGCGGCGGCCCATCTTGTGGGCCACCGCGCCGGTGGTGCCGGAGCCGGCGAAGGAGTCGAGGACGAGGTCGCCGGGGTTGGTGGCGATGTGGAGGATGCGTTGGAGCAGGCGTTCGGGCTTGGGGGTGCCAAACGGCGTTTCACCA
>CAZHGG010000420.1:0-879 GCA_964531755.1 uncultured Polyangiaceae bacterium | reverse complement strand
GAAGGGGTCATCTTTCCCGAACAAGTCCTGAACCTCCCGCTTCGCCTCATCAGTATGGCCAACTTCTTCATGCGGCCACCATGTCCAGGGCACCATTCCGTCGATGTCCTTCAAGTATTGGATGCGTGAGGGAACGGCGTTTCCATCCTTACCAAAGTACATGCGGCCTTCCGCGAGGGCACGACGATACTCAGGCTCCACGATCTTCCAGCATGATCCCTTTGGCGGCCGGTGGGACTTCCCAGTGATCGGAGAGACGATCTCGTACATCTGGTTCGGTCGGTAGCCTTGGGCGGAGAGTGAAACGGCACGCCAAGGCCCCTTTGGATCATTATTAGTATTCTTGTAGACTGACAGCTGCTTCGGCCCAAGAGGCAGCATGTTCCGAGTCTTCTTGAACGAATCGGGATCTTTCACATAGAGCAACACGTACTCATGGGCGTCGCCAATTGCTTCGCGGTTCTCCCGTGAGTAGCGCTTTTGCCAAACATTCGAAGCAAGAAAGCAGCCTCGCCCGCAAACCTCGTCCAGCAACACGCGGAGATACGGCATTTCTGTATCGTCAATAGACACCCACAACGAACCATCCGCCCGAAGCATTCGCCAAAGAAGCTCGAGACGATCACGCATCAGGCTCAGCCACAGCGAGTGCTCAATCCCATCGTCGTAGTGCTCGAACGCGCTCCCCGTGTTGTACGGGGGATCGATGAAAACGCACTTCACCTTCCCCGCGAGCTCCTGCTCCAGCGCCTTCAACGCCAGCAGGTTGTCTCCGAAGATGAGGCGGTTGTCCGTGAGGCCGGGCGACGCGCCCGTGTAGCTCTTCTCGGGGTCTTCGAGGAGGATGCGGGGCTCGAGGCTCGGGGTCTCGTCTTTGCC
>CAZHGG010000419.1:0-5887 GCA_964531755.1 uncultured Polyangiaceae bacterium | reverse complement strand
CGCCCCGGGGGCGCGCTGATGTTCCCGTCCGAGGGCGAGGTGCTCGAGGCCTACGCGGCCGTCTGCGCGGCGCTCGGGCTGCCGACACGGGCCTCGCCCGCGGGTGTGCGCGTGGCGCTCGCCAGCGCGGAGCAGCTCGCCGAGGACGTGTTCGAGGGGCCCGCGGCGCTGCTCTATGGCTTCGCGCGGGTGCCACGCGCGTTCGGGGCGCCGCGGACCATGACCGTCCTGCTCACCCTCGCGCAGGCCTCGTCGTCCGGGCAGCACCTCGCCGCCACGCCCGCCGAGCTCGCCGCCTGGGTGGACGGTGTCGCGGGGGGCGAGCTCAGCTATGAGGAGGTGCGGGCCGCGCTCGCCGACCGGCTCCTGCCGTTTGGGGGGTGATCCGAAAAACTTCGCGTCGCCTCGCAAAAACTTCACGGTTCCGGCCCCGGCTGCGCCAAAAACGCCGAGGATCGTGCGGGCGCGCGGCTTGCAAGGGGTCGACATGCCCCAACGTCGCTGGCGCCCTTGGTCGCTCGGACTGCTCCTGGCCGTCGGGGCGATCGTCGCCGCGTGTGGCGACGCCTCGCTCCCCGCGGGCGTCGGCGCAGGGCGCGGGTTCGGCCCCGCGTGCGCGGTACCGGCCGAGGGGTGCGGCTGCACGCCCGGCGCCGAGGCCGAGTGCGGCGTCGAGGTGAGGGGCGACGAGAACTTCATCTGGTGCGAGAAGGGCACGCGGACGTGCAACGGGGGCGCCTGGGGCGCGTGCGTCGGCTCGGGGCAGGTCACCGTGAAGGCTCGCCCGCTCTCCCTTGCCGCTGCTCCGGAGGCCCCCGGGGGCATGCGACTCGCCAACCTGGGCAGTCAGGTGACGTGCGGGTCCCTCGGGCTCAACCCCTGCGATCCGTACTGCCAGATCACGAGCGACACGCCGGGCGGGTTCAACCCGGGGCCCGGGTTTGGCCAGTCGGGCGGCGGCATCGTCGTGCTCAACGCGTGCGGCAGCGGCACGGTCAGCGGCGGCGAGGAGTGCGACGACGGCAACACCGCCAACGGCGACGGCTGCTCGAGCCTGTGCATCGTCGAGGCGGGGTTTCAGTGCCCCACGCCCGGCGCGCCCTGCATCCCGAGCACGTGCGGCAACGGCGTGCGCGAGGGCGCCGAGCGGTGCGACGACGGCAACACGATCCCCTACGACGGGTGCTCGCCCACCTGCCAGCGCGAGGCGCAGTGTCCGGGCGGCGGCGAGTGCGTCGCCGTGTGCGGCGACGGCCTCAAGTTCCCCTCGGAGGCATGCGACGACGGCAACCTGACCGACGGCGACGGGTGCTCCTCGACGTGCACGGTCGAGCCAGGCGCCGCGTGCGTGACGATCAACTCGGGCCTGCCGCCCACGCTCGACGTGCCCATCATCTATCGTGACTTCACGCCGGCCACGAACCCCGACTTCGAAGGCGGCTATGGCGGCGCCCAGACAGGCATCGTGCAGCCGCTCCTCGGCGCCGACGGGACTCCCCAGTTTCTCGCCACGAAGGGCGTCCTCACGAGCGCCGCGTCCTTCTCGCAGTGGTACCACGACGTCCCGCCGAACAACGTGACCATTTACGACTCGCTCACGTTCACGAAGCAGATCGACAACTCGTACCGCTACTCGAACGCCAACTTCTTCCCCCTCACGGGGAGAGGCTTTGGCAACTACGCCGCCACGGGGAAGAACTTCCACTTCACGAGCCAGCTTCGGTATCCGTTCACGTTCGCCGGCGGAGAGAAGCTCGACTTCTCGGGCGACGACGACGTGTGGGTGTTCATCAACGGGCGCCTGGTCGTGGACCTCGGCGGCATCCACGGGCCCCTGGCGGGGAGCGTCACGCTCACGCCGGCGGTCGCCGCCGCGAACGGCCTGGTCGTAGGCCGCACGTACGCCATCTCCGTCTTTCAGGCCGAGCGCCACGTCACCGGCAGCAACTACATCCTCTCGCTCGCCGGCTTCGAGCGCGCGCGCTCGGCGTGCTCGTTCCCCGGCGGCCAGACCATCGTGCGCGACTACCTCGCGACGTGCCCGCCCGGCCACGGCCCGAAGTGGCAGCTCTTCCAGTGGCGCGCGGCCGTGCCCGCGGGTGGCAAGATCGACTTCCGCGCGGCCACCGCGGACACCCAGGCCGCCCTCCCTCCGGGGCCCGCCGCTGCGCCGGTGACCGTCGGGATCGGCGTCGCGGACCCCACCAACAGCCCGCTGCTCGGGCCGGTCGTGTGGCGCAACGAGGTCGACGCCCTCGCGCAGCCCGTGCCGGTCTCGCAGAGCCTGCGCGACGAGGCGGGCGTCGGCTCGCGGTCGTGGCTGCGGGTCTACATGTCCTTCACGATGGGGGCGGGCTCGCCGCGCCTCGACGAGTGGCGCCAGTTCTACGACTGCGTGCCGAACGAGTAGTCGCGCGCTCAGCCGCCGGTCTGGGCCATGCTGAACGGCACCCGCTCGACGTCGACGTCGGGGTGGTGGCTGCGTTTGTCTGCGAAGGCCTGCCCGAGCCGCGCGGCGAGCTCCGCCTGGTCGCCGGCGGCGAGCGAAGCTCGGAGATCGAGGCCGCCTGCCTCGTAGAGGCAGCCCAGGAGCCGCCCGTCGGCGCTCAGCCGCATCCGGTTGCAGTCTTCACAGAACGGCTGCGTGTCCGAGGCGATGATGCCGAACTCGAGGCCGTCGTCAGCGCGAAACCGCGCGGCCGGCGCGCTCGCCTCGCGCCTCGGGACGGGCGCGGCGCCACCCGCGGCCGCGAGCGCGTTGGCGATCTCCTGCCCGGTCATGAACACCGAGCGGGTGTAGTCCGCCGCGCTCCCCGTGTTCATGAGCTCGATGAAGCGCACCTCGACGCCGGTCGCGCGGGACCACCCGAGGAAGTCGGAGAGCTCGTCGTCGTTGCGGCCTCGCTGGACGACGACGTTGAGCTTCACCTCGTCCAGGAGGTCGCGCGCCGCCAGGGTGGCCGCGAGCACGTCGCGCACGTCGCCGTCGCCCATGAGCGCGCGGTAGCGCTCCGGGCGCAAGCTGTCGACGTGCACCGTGGCCCGCGTGACGCCCGCCTCGGCGAGGGCGGGGAGGCGCTCGGCGAGGTGCTGGCCGTTCGTGGTGAGCGCGAGCGTCGCCTCTGGCGCGCCACGCCGGAAGGCCGCCACGATCTCGGGGAGGTCCCGGCGGAGCAGGGGCTCGCCGCCCGTGAAGCGCACCTTGGTGACGCCGCGGCGGGCGAAGAGGGGCGCGAGCGCGGCGTAGTCCTCCGCCGTGAGCCGCGTCGCCGGCTCGACGTATGGCGCCACGGCGCCCGGGCGGCAGTACGGGCACCGGTACTGGCAGCGGTCGAGCACGCTCACGCGCAGCGTCCACGTGGACGGCGCGCGCGCGGGCGCGGACCCGCGGAACATGAGGCTGCGTCTCGACCAACCCACGGACCACACCCTACCCCTGCCCGACACGCCGGTCCACGCCGCGTGGGCCACGCAAGCGGAGCGCGAGGGCGCAAGGCGTGCGCCCTCTGTGCGGGCGGGCCGCGCGCCGAGCACGCGGCGCCGAGCTCCGCGCGTGGCACGGGTGGTGCATGCGGCGGCGTTCATGGTTCAACCGCACACAGACGCCCTACGCGGCCAACCGACGCCCTTCGACGAGCGCCCGATGCTCGCGATCTGGGAGCTCACCCAGGCGTGCGAGCTGGCGTGCGTGCACTGCCGCGCCTCCGCCGTGCAGCGCCGCGATCCGCTCGAGCTCACCACGGCGGAGGGCAAGCGCCTCCTCGACGACGTCGCGGCCATGGGGACGCCGCTCGTCGTGTTCACCGGCGGCGATCCCGCGAGCCGCCCCGATCTCGTCGAGCTGGTCGCGCACGGCGCCAAGGCCGGGCTCATCGTCGCGGTGACGCCGTCGGGCACCGAGCTCTTCCAGCGCCCGCTCCTCGAGCAGCTCAAGGCCGCCGGCATGGCGCGCCTCGCCGTCTCGGTCGACGGCCCCGACGCGGCGACGCACGACGGCTTCCGCCGGGTCGAGGGGAGCTTCGCCCACTCCATCCGCATCCTCGAGGACGCCCGGGAGCTCGGCGTCGAGCGGCAGATCAACCTCACTCTGGCGCCCCACAACGTCGACCGGCTCGGCGAGATGGCCGCCCTCGCCGAGCGCCTCGGCGTCACGCTGCTCAGCGTGTTCGTCGTGGTGCCCACGGGCCGCGCCGACGCCGCGCTCATGCTCCCGGCCGAGCGGCTCGAGCGCGCCTTCGAGGAGCTCGCGGGCCTCGCCGACGGCGCGAGCTTCGACGTGAAGACCACGGCGGCCCCGCATTTCCGGCGCGTCCTGCTGGAGCGCCGCGCGCGCCTCTCCGCCGTGGGCGTGTCGCACGACGTCGACGCCGAGGGCAACGTGCGCGGGCCGCGAGGCATCAACGACGGCGCTGGCTTCGTGTTCGTGTCCCACCGGGGCGACATTTTCCCCAGCGGGTTCCTGCCCTTGCGCGCGGGCAACGTGCGACGCGACGCCCTGGCCGACGTGTACCGCGAGAGCCCGATTTTTCGTCAGCTCCGCGACCCAAGCCAGCTCACGGGCAAGTGCGGCGCGTGCCCTTTCAAGCGCGTGTGCGGTGGATCGCGCGCGCGCGCGTGGGCCGTGGGGCACGACCTCTCGGCGTCCGACCCTGCGTGCGCGTACGTGCCGCGGGGGTGGTCGGGCGACGCGTAGGCGGCGCGGCTCAGCGCGCGGCGGGGCGCACCGCGACCCAGGTCAACACGTCGAGCCCCTCGCCCGGATCGGTCTCGATGCGCCGCCCGTCGGCCGACACGCGCCCCTTCGCGGCCACTCTCGGGAGGCCGCCCTTGTTGTCGTTCGTGAGGATGTCGTCGCTCATCACCACGAGTTCGACCGCGGCGCCGGCGGGGAGCCCGCCGGTCTCGTCGAGCGTGAGCGCGACCGGCTTCGAGGGCTTGGCTTGGAAGGGCGCGAGCCCGTAGACGAGCGCCGCGCCTTTGGCGAACGGCGGCGCTTTGTCCAGCGGCACCTTGGCGTAGCGCAGGCGACGCCCCGCGGCCTCGGCGACGAGGTCCTCGAAGGCGAGCTCCCACTCGGTGCCGGCCTGGACCGACAGCGACACGGGGCCCTCGCGCACCGTGGCGGCCGGCCCGCCGTCGGACGGGAGCGCGGCGTCGCCGGCCGAGAGCCTCGCGAGCTCGATGGGCCGAGGGAGCGCCACGGCCCCTGCGCTGCCCGCCGGGAGGCGCACGAAGAGGCCGGTGTGGTCGGGGCGCCCGTGCGCGAACACCACGTAGCCGCCCTCGGGTAGCGCGCTGTTGACCCGGATGCGGAACGCCCCCGACGGATCGGTGGCGCCGCCGAAGCACACCACACCGCAGAGCGTGAGGTCCGCCCCGGCGAGCGGAGCGCCCGACAAATCACGTACAGTTCCCGATACTTCACTTACGCAGGGCGAGTGCGTCGCGGTGGGGCCGCCCGGCTGCGGCTGGCACGGCGCCGACCCCGCCTCGCTGGCCCCCGCCCCGCCCGCGTCGGTGGCGTTGGGCTGCGCGCTCGACGAGGAGCACCCGGCGCCGAGCGCGAGCGCGAGGCTCGCGCAGAGGGTCACGAGCGAAGCGGGCCGGAGCAGCATCCCCGCACTACGCCGCGGGTCGCGCGAGGTTTCGCGGGCTCTCCACATCGAGCGCGCGCGCGAAAGAAAATGCGACGGACAGCGAAACCAGCGCTGGGCGCCGCCGTAGGGCTTGGGATGCTCGCCACGACACCCCGCAGCCCGCGGTCTCACCTCGCGTCGCTCGCCAGCGCGCGCGCCGCCGCGGCCGCCGCCCTCGCGCTCGCGCTCGTCGCGTGCGCCTCGGCCGACCCCGCGCCTGGGCCCGCCGCCGGCGCTTTGGACGCGCCCCC
>CAZHGG010000418.1:0-5897 GCA_964531755.1 uncultured Polyangiaceae bacterium | reverse complement strand
GGTGCAGCAGCGCGTTCAACCTGCGCCGGGCCGCGTCGTCCGCGAACACGAGGTCGCCGAGCCGCTTGCGGTCGAGCGCGCCGTCGGCGCCGAGGACGCCCGCGCCGAACGCCTCGACCACCGCCGCGAGGCCCGGCGTGCCGGGCAGCACCACGTCGCGCGCGAGCAGGTCGGCGTCGATGGTGGGCACGCCGCGCGACCGGAACCGCGCGGCGACCGCGCTCTTGCCGGAGGCGATGCCTCCCGTCAGACCGAAGAGGTGCATGCGCCCTTTCTGGGCCCAACGCGGCGGAGGCGCAAGACCGCGGCGCGGGGACGCCGGCCGGGGTCAGGGCGCCGGGGCCGGCGTGTCCCACCCGAGCGCCGGAGGATACGGCGCGAAGCCGAGCGCGCGCAGCAGCCGCGCCGTCGCGCCGATCACCGCCCGGCCGACCGCGCTCGCGGGCACGGAGGGCCACGCGTCGAGGCCCGCGACCACGCGGAGCAGGTCCCTCGGGCCCGCCTCGCGCCCCGCGGTGGCGACCGCCACGGGGACGAGCGCGTCCTCCATGCGCGGCCCGTCGAGGCTCACGTCGATCATCACCGGCTCGGGGCCCGGGTTGAGGAAGCGGTGGCGCACCCCGGGCGCCACGACGCACACCTCGCCCGGCCCGTAGTCGCGCGCGACGCCGTCCGACCAGATGCGCACGGTGCCCGAGACGATCTCGAAGACCTCGGTCTCGGCGTCGTGGTGGTGCTCGCCGGGCCCCTTCTTCCCCGGCCCGAGCGTCCACACGAAGCGAAACGTCTTGTCGGCCGCGGACCGCGCCGACGCCACGAACGCGAACTCCTCGCCCGTGGGCTTGGAGACGAGCCGGTACCCCGTGGGGCGCCGCGCCTCCCGCGTCGCGCGCTCGCCCACGCCCGCGCCCGCGCCCACTCCGATGTTAGCCTCGACCGCCATGCTCGCTCACCCTCTCGTGCTCCGCTCCACCGCGCGCTGGCGCTCCCGGCGGCGCCTATGTTAGTGACACTAACATGACCTCTCCGCGTGTCAAGCGCCCGCGCGCCCGGCGGAAGGCCGCGGGCCACTTTCACCACGGCGACCTGGCCGAGCAGCTCGCCCTGGTGGCCGCCGAGCTGCTCGACGCGAAGGGCCCCGACGGCGTGACGATGAAGGCCGTCGCCTCTCGGCTGGGGGTCACCGACGCCGCCATCTACCGGCACTACGCGGGGCGGGACGCGCTGCTCGCCGAGGTCCTCGTGCGCGGCTTCGGCGCCTTCGTCGCGGCCCACCAGTCCGCCCAGGAGGGGGTCGGGACCGCCTTCGCCTCCATCCGCGCGTACGGCCGCACCTACGTGCGCTTCGCCATGGCGAACCCGGGGTGGTTCCGCCTGCAGTTCTCGCGCGCGGCGACCGAGGGGCTCGCGCAGATCCCCGGGGTGCTGGCGCGCATGGCGGGCGCCGAGCGGGCGCGGCAGGAGCTGCTCGTGCGGTGGCGCCCGGCGCTGCCGGAGGGGGACGACCGCGTGGCGGATCTCTACCGGCTGGTGTGGGGGACCGTCCACGGGCTCGCGCAGTTCGTGGTCGAGCGGGTCTTCCAGCTCGTGCGCACCGACGAGGAGCGGGTGGCGGCGGCCGACGTCGCCATCGACCTTCTGGTCGACGCGCTGCGGGCGCGGCGCGGTCCGCCCGCGGCGGAGAGCCCGGGGCCGTGAGCGGCGCGCTCGTGCCGCTTGCCAAGGCGGCGAAAGCCTTGCATCGTCGCGCCGTGGAGCCGCACGCGCGCGACGAAGGCCTCGCCGACGGCCCCGCCGGGGAGGGCTCCGCGGCCGTCAAGACCGGTCGCCGGCGCGCGGCGAAGCTCGTCGCCGGGGCCCTCGTTGGTCTCGGCGCGGTCGTCGCCGCGGTGCGCACCTCGGGGTACAGCCTGCCGTCCGGGGTGAAGCTGGCCTCGTTGTCGCCCTGGCAGTACCTCGTCGTCGCGGCGGTCGCGCGCCGCATCGTCGACCCCGACGGGCCCGACGCGCCCACCGCCGACGCGGTCGACGTCGCTGGCTTCGTCGACGGCTACGTCGCGCGAATGCCCTCGGGCCTGCGGGACGACGTGGGCGGCCTGCTCGGCGTCGTCGAGCACCTCGCGCCCCTGCGGGCGGGGCACCGCCGCCGCTTTACGAACCTCGGCCCGGAGGCGCAGGACGCCGCGCTCGCCTGGCTCGAGCGCGCCTCCCAGGCGGGCGGCCTGTTCGCGGGCGCGTTCGACGGGCTGCGCGCCCTCGTGTTCATGGGATACTACCGCGACGCGCGCACGTGGGCGCTGCTCGGGTACGACGGGCCCACGCTGCCGCGCGGCGGGGACGCCCCGTGAAGGTCGAGAGCGGGCGGCAGTCGCGCGGCGACGTGACCCTCGACGCGGACGTCGTGGTGGTCGGCACCGGGGCCGGCGGCAGCGTCGTGCTCCGCGAGTGCGCGCGCGCGGGCCTCTCGGTGATCGGCCTCGAGGAGGGCGGCTACCACACGTGGCGCGACTTCTCGCAGCGGGAAGAGCAGATGTTCCCGAAGCTGTTCCAAGAGGGGGGCGGGCGGCTCACCCAAGACCGCGCGATCCGCGTCCTGCAAGGGCGCGGGGTCGGCGGCAGCACCGTCCACAACACGAACCTCTGCAAGCGCACGCCCGACCCCATCCTCGACCTCTGGGCCGAGAAATACAGCGTGTCGGGCGCGCGCCCCCGCGACCTCGCGAAGAGCTTCGAGGCGATCGAGCGCGATCTCTCGGTGGCGCCCATCCCCGAGGCCGCCGTCAACGCGAACAACGACGTGCTCCGGCGGGGCGCGCAGGCGCTCGGGTGGCGCTCGGGCGTGCTCATGCACAACCGCGTGGGCTGCCAGCAGAGCGGCTTCTGCGAGCTCGGGTGCGCGTACGACGCGAAGCAGAACGCGCTGAAGGTCCTGCTCCCCGACGCCGAGGGCAGGGGTGCGCGGCTCTTTTGCGACGTGCGGGTCACGGAGATCACCACGCGCGACGGCCGTGTCACCGGCGTCCGTGCCGACGCGCGCGGCGACGACGGCGGAATACTTGCACACTACACGGTGCGAGCGAAGGTCGTGGTGCTCGCGGCGAGCGCGGTCGGGTCGGCCGAGCTCGTGCTCGCGAGCGCGCTGCCCGACCCGCACGGGCAGGCGGGCCGGCGCCTCCGTATGCACCCGGGCGCCGTCGCCGCGGGGCTCTTCGAGCACGACATCGCGGGCCACAAGGGCATCCCGCAGTCGGTCGAGTGCACCGAGCACCTCTCGTTCGAGGAGGGGAGCCCCGCGCGCACGTGGATCATCCCGGCGTTCGCGCACCCGATCGGCACCGCGACCACGCTGCCCGGCTTCGGGAAGGGGCACATGGCGGCCATGCGCCGCTACCGCAAGCTCGCGGTGCTCACCGCCATGCTCCACGACGAGACCGCCGGCGAGGTCGCGCCGCGCAGCGAGGGCTCGTCCCCGAAGATCCACTACCGCATGATCGAGGCCGACCGCGCCGCCCTCGCGCGGGGCCTCGTGGCGTGCGCGCGGCTCTTGTTCGCGGCCGGCGCGAAGGAGGTCACGATCCCCGCGGTGCCGCCGGTGCGCCTCACGAGTGTGCGGGAGCTCGACGCGCTCGACACGTCGTTCGTGCGGCCCCACGGCGTGCCGCTCTCCGCCGTGCACCCCATGGGCACGCTGCGCATGGGCGACGACCCGCGCATCTCGGTCGTGAGCTCTCAGGGCGAGCACCACCAGGTGCGCGGGCTCTTCGTGGCGGACGGCTCGCTCTTCCCCACGAGCCTCGGCGGGCCGCCGCAGATCAGCATCTACGCCTTCGCGCTGCACCTCTCGCCGCACATCGTGGCCGCCGCGCGCCGCTGAGCGGTCCGCGCGCGCCGCACAAAACGGAGACCCCCGCGTCGCCGTGGCGAGCGGGGGCCTCGGGCCTCAGGTGAGCGCGGGGCTCAGCCGCCGCCGCCCGCGTCGGCCGGGCCGGCCTTGCAGGGATCCGGGGCCACGGGGCCCGGGGGGACCACCTTGGTCGGCGGCTTCACGGCGGTGGCGGTGAACCCGATGCCGATCGAGATGCCGTCGCACTCGCCCGCGGCCGCGTTCGAGCCGTTCGCGCCGATGTCCGACGCCTGGCGGATCTGGCTCGCGATGTTGTCGAAGGTGCTGCCCTCGCAGAGGGTCGTCGAGACGCGCCCGGCGACCTTGCGCAGCTCGCTGATGAGCTGCTCGGTGCCGAGGACGCCAGCGATGGTGCCCTCCGTCGCGTTGATGTCCGCGCCGGCCGGCTTCTTGAACGAGATCGTCGCCTTGTTGATGTTGAGGTCGAGCGAGGCGCCCTGGATCGAGAGGCTGAGGGTGACCGTGGCGTCCGTGCCGCTGACGAACACGCCTTTGTTGACGTACGAGTCGCTGAACTTCACCTTCGAGCCGCCCGCGACGCTCTTGCCGTCCGCGAGGAGCGCCGGGAGCACCGACCACTCGTCGTTGCCGTCCCACTTCGGGGGCGCCGCCATCTCGCCGCCGGCGAAGAGCTGGCCGCTGAGGCCGGTGTTGGTCTGGGTCGCCTCGGCGTTGAGGCCCTTCGTCTCGATGATGACCGTGAACGTGCCCTTGAGGAGGCTGTCGTTGATCGACTTGGCCGCGTCGGGCGACGCCGTGGTGATGATCGGGAGGATGTTGGCGCCGAACGAGTTGTCGGTGCCATCGGTGCCGTCGGCCTTCACCTTGGTGGGCGCGCCGCTCTTCAGCTTGCAGTGGTCGGTCGAGGTCGCCGTCGACGCGAGGCCGTCGATGTCGTAGCCGTAGTTCTTCCAGGCGGTCTGGCTTGGGGCGCCGCCCCGGTCCGTGTCGCCGAGCTGAATCGTCTTCAGCGCGTAGTACTTGAGGTCGGTCGAGGTGGTCGCGGCGCCCTCCTTGGCCGGCGGGCGCTTGGAGGCGCCGCCCGAGGGGGTGGTGCCGCCGTCGCCGGTGGGCGCCGTGTCGGAGCTGCAGCCCTGAACGCTAAAGATGGCGGTGGTAAGCCCAAGGCCACACAGGGCCAGTCCAGTAAAAAGCTTCATGCGAAAGTGCCTCCTCGAGAACGTGGACAAGCGAGATACGGGTGACGGCCGCTTCGAGCCGGAGTCTGAGCCGCGATGGTGGAGGCTCACCCGGCCTCCGTCATCGTTGTGTGCGGCACGCGAGCGACGGCTCGGCGACGCGAGAGCGACGGGGCAGAATACCGCCGCGCGCCCTCTCAATTCAAGCATTCGGTGCCAAGACAACGGACACCCTAGCCGATCTCGCGAGGGCGCGCCCTAACGCGCAGCGTCACTCGCGGCCGCTCGACGCGGCCCGGTCCCTTGCCTCGTGCCTTGCGCGGGAAGGCTTGCTACCGGTGGGGCGATGGCCGAGTTCGTCCACCTGCACGTGCACACGCAGTACTCGATGCTCGACGGGGCCATCAAGGTGAAGAACCTCGTCAAGCGCGTGGGCGCGGCGGGCATGAAGGCCGTCGCCGTCACCGACCACGGCAACATGTTCGGGGCGATCACGTTCTACAAGGCCGCGAAGGAGGCGGGCGTGCAGGCGATCCTCGGGTGCGAGCTCGAGATCGCGGCGCAGGGCCACGCGCACCACCTCCCCATGCTCGCGGCGTCGAACGAGGGCTACAAGAACCTCGTCTGGCTCGTCTCGCGCGGCCACGTCGCCCCCGAGCCGAGCGGTCCGGCGGGCGCGCCCACGCTGTCGCTCGACACCCTCGACGGGCGTACGCGCGGCCTCGTGGCCACCACCGGCTGCATGGGCGGCGTCGTCGCGCAGGCCGTGCTCGAGCAGGGCGTCGAGGCCGGGTACCGGGCCCGCGGGCGCCTCCAGGAGCGCTTCGAGCCGGGCAGCCTCGACGTCGAGCTCC
>CAZHGG010000417.1:1578-5897 GCA_964531755.1 uncultured Polyangiaceae bacterium | reverse complement strand
CGCTCTCGCACTCGGTGGTGCTGCCACGCGTCGTGCACGCGTCGCCCACCTTCGCGGCGCCTCCGCACCCGAGCGCCGCGAGGGCGAGCATCGCCGCGACGGCGGCGGTGCGAGTGAGCGATGCGAGAGAGGTCGACCGGGGAGGGAGTCGCAGCATGGCTATGAGCTTGCCTTGCGGCGCCGACGCCACGCCAGCGCGAGCGGCAGCCCGAGCCACGCGAGCGCTCCGTGGCTCGGCTCTTCTGGTGCCGCCGCGCAGCTCGACGAGGCGCCCCCGCCGGTCGCGCCCGGTGGTGAGCCCGCGTCGGCCTCGGGCTCGGCCGGCGCCTCGGGCTCCTGCCCGGGCCGCGTCTTGTAGCTCGCGTCGAGCTTCGGGCACGCCGACGGAGGGGCGGGGTAGTCCGGCTCGCCGCAGTCGCCCGCCCCGGCGGAGGGCGGCGTCTTCGGCGTGCACGTCTCGAAGCGGAGCTCGAGCTCCTTCGTGGGCGACACGCCGTAGAGCGTGCGCAGCGTCTTGGCCACGCGCACTGTGTACTTCGTGGAGGGCTGCCACTTGCTCGTGGGCGTCACCGTCAGCACGTTCGGATAGGTGGAGCCGCGGAAGGGCGCCACCTTCGCGGGCACCACGTTGCCCGCGCCGTCGGTGACGACGACGCTGTCGGCGATGGACGCGCGATCGAGCCCGTGGCCGAAGAACAGCACGACGCGGCCGTCGGCGCGCGCGGGATCGAGCGTCGCCAGGCGGCGGTGCTCGTCTGGATAGGTCCCGATGAGGATGCCGTCGGCCGACGTGTCGCCGTCGATGCGCTTGAGCAGCTCTCGGTAATACCCCGTCACCACGGCGGCGCCGTGCGGGTAGCTGCCGCCGGTGCGGGGCTCAAAGACGTGCGCCCGGGCCCAGGGGTAGCGCTTGCCGTAGTCGTCGGCGCCCGCGTAGAGGAGGCCGCCCACGGCGCTGAGGCCCGTGCGCGCGGTGGTCATCGCCTGCGTGATGTTCTCCGCGGGGACCGGGTGCGGCACCTTCGCGAACACGGCCGAGAGGGTCGCGGCGTCGTACGCGTACTCGGGGACGAAGTAGCGCGGCTTGTCGTGCGCGATGAAGATGTCCATCGAGAGATCGAACGAGTCGAAGTCGCCGCCGTCGACCTGCTCCGCGCGCTCGTAGATGAGCGTGTCGAAGGTGGAGTCGGTGATGCCGTGGGCCGCGAGGCCCATCAGGAACGCGATGTGCTGCGTGGCCTCGGGCGTGAAGGGCGGCTTGTAGCGCTCGCGGAGGAGCTGGATGTAGGCCTCCACGAACGGCTCCCAGTGCGGCACCTCGCCCTGGTCGTGGTCTTTCGCCGTGTACCCGGAGTCTGGGAAGAAGCCGCCGTTCGCCAGGTGGGTGGGGTGCGCGTCGAAGATCGCGCGCAGGCGCGGGTCGGTCACCTGCTCGGCCGCGCACTGCGCCATGTAGATGTGCCCCTGCATGCCGGTCGCGCGCGCCGGCGACGACAGCGTGGCGGCGAGCCCCAGCGCGGCGGCGCCGGCGAGCCGCGAGAGGTGGTGCGCGCGGCGAGCGCGCGGCGGGTTCGCGGGGGACACGGGTGCGGGCATGGAGCGCGGCCTCCTGGCCGGTGGAGAGCGGTGGGACGGGCGGGCCGCGACGATCGGGCGCTGCCCCCAGTGTAGCGCCGCGGGAGGTCGCGCGCGGCGACGCGACGGGTACATGTGCAAAGTGCTGAATCAATGGAAGGAAAGCTCGGTTGGGCGGTGCACCACGCGTCCGCGGCGTCGCCCTCGGCGGCGTGGCTGAGGGGCGCGTGTCCGCCGTGCTAGCGTGTCTTGCTGCGCGGTTGTGCTGCGACCCCGCCCCCAGGACACCATGTCGCTCCTCTCCCGCGCCTCCCGCGCCTCTCGCCTCGCCGCGGCGCTGCTCCCCCTCGCCGCTGCCTCGTGCGGCTCCGTCACCCCCGCCGCGCCCGGCGCCCCGTCGCCGTCGGAGGAGGCCGGCGCACCCCCCGTCGTCGAGGAGGCACCCGACGCGGGGCTCCCGTGCCCGCCCTCGGGCGTGAGCAAGGGGCCCTGGGTCGTCGGCGTGACCGGCACGACCGCCAGCGTGCGCTTCGAGGCGTGCCGCGCGGGGGTCTCTGGGCAGGTCACCTTGACCCCGGTGGCCGGGGGCGAGAAGCGCACGCTCACCTCGAAGGAGACGGCGAGCGTCGTCACGGTCACCCACAAGGCCGCGCTGAACCCGAGCGCCACGCCCGATTTCGCGGGCACTTGGTACTCCCACGAGGTGAGCGCCACCACGCTCACGCCGTCGACCTGCTACGCCTACCAGCTCGCCGCCGACCCCATCGCGGCGGGGCGCTTCTGCACTGCGCGCAACGCCGGAGAGCCGGTCCGCTTCTTCGCGATCGGCGACACGAACCCCAACCTCGGTGACACCACCGAGCGGGTGCTCGCGCGCGTCATCCCGCGGGGCTTCGACTTCACCCTCCACCTCGGCGACATTCAGTATTACGACTCCACGCTGGAGACCTGGGCGTCGTGGAGCCCCCGCGTGGCGCCGTTGCTGCGCCAGGGCGCGTTCTTCCCCGCGATTGGCAACCACGAATACGAGAAACCCACGGAGTACGAGGAGTACGTCCGTCGCTATTTCGGGCACACGGGCCTGCCCGGCACCGACTCGGTGTATCGCTTCGAGTCCGGCGGCGTGCACTTCTTCGTCCTCGCGAGCGAGGAGACCATCGGCCCCGGGTCGACCCAGTCGAAGTGGTTCGCGGAGGAGAGCGCGCGCGTCACGACGCTCCCAGGCTTCCGGTTCTCGGTGGTGTATTTCCACCGGCCGTTCCTCACCTGCGGCGACGAGGGCGACAACCCCGTGGCCCGGGCCTTCTACGAGCCCCTCTTCGTCCAGAACAAGGTCGCCCTCGTGCTCCAGGCGCACTTGCACGCGTACGAGCGGTTCGAGGTGGGGAGCCTCACGTACGTGACGTCGGGCGGCGGCGGCGGTCGGCCGGGCGATCCCGACAAGAACCTCGGGCGCGACTACTGCGCCTCGCGGAAGAGCGCGGGCGGCTTCCATCACGGCGTGCTCTTCGAGGCGGAGGGGGCCGTGCTGCGTGGCACGGTCATCGACGCCGAGGGCGCCGTCCGTGACACGTTCGAGCGCGCGGTCCCGTAGCCGCGAGCCTCGGGCGAGTCCCTCCGTGAAGCGCACTGCTCGCCGCTGCGCATTTGCGCGCGATGGCGGGTCGTGGCTGGTACCCTTCAGCGATGGAGACCTGTCCCCGCTGCTCGACGCCCCTCCCGGCGCCGGGGAGCCCGTGCCCGCGCTGCGCGGAGTCCTCGGCCCCGCTCGGCGAGACCGCCCGCCAGATTGTCTACGAGCCCGACCCCGAGTCCCCCGCCATCGCGCTCGAGCTCGATCTGCAGAAGAAGCCCGCGGCGGTCGTCGCCGCGGCGCCCATCATGGCGACGGGCACCGTCGAGCGCAAGCGCGCCCGGCCCGCGGCGGATCCCCTCGAGGCGCGCCTGCTCGGCGGGTTCGGCCTCGCGCCCCAGAAGATCTGGGAGACCCCGGCCTACGCGCGCCGGGTGAAGGCCCGCACCGCCGAGCTCGAGGTCGCCGTCGCGGAGCGGCGCGGCGCGGTGGAGCGCGCGGAGGCCGCGCTGGACGACGCCCTCATCCGCGTGGCCACGCGCGGGGCCGAGGCGGCCAGCAAGGCCACCCGCGCCGCGCGCGCGCCGTACGAGCGCACCATCGAGCGCCTGCGCTCCGCGGCGCAGGAGCTCAAGGCGCTCGAGGGCGATCGGCGCGCGGAGGCCGAGGCGCAGAACGAGCGCTTGGCCGAGATCGACCGGCGCGCCGCGGAGTTCAAGCGCGAGCTCGACCTCGCCCTGAACGAGCTGCGCAAGCTCGGCGAGCGCGCGACCCCGGAGGACCGCCGCCGGGCCGACGACGCCCGCGCCAAGTTCGCGATCGCCACGGAGGGCCGCGACGCGATCGTGAGCCGGCTCGAGGTGGCGGCCCCGCTGAGCCCGAAGGCCGCCGCCGTGCGCAAGGAGTACCTGCTCGTGTGCGCCGACTTCGCCCGGTTCGTCATGGACGACACCGCGACGTTCGCGGAGGACTTCGACGAGGCCCGGGGCGAGGTGATCCGCCTCACGGCCGAGCGCGAGAACGCGCAGAAGGCGCTCGAGCTCCACCGCGCCGCGCTGTTGACCTTCGACGCGGAGGCCGTGCAGCGGGGCAACATGCTCGTCATCGGCGGCGTGGTGCTGGCGGTGCTCTTCGTCGCGGGGCTCCTGGCGCGCGTCGTCCTCTGACGCGC
>CAZHGG010000417.1:0-1478 GCA_964531755.1 uncultured Polyangiaceae bacterium | reverse complement strand
TGCTGGCGGTGCTCTTCGTCGCGGGGCTCCTGGCGCGCGTCGTCCTCTGACGCGCTACCTCGCGCAGGCGCGGTCGTACGACGGTCGCGCCGCGGCGATCGCCGTCACCGAGTCGGAGTCGAACGTGACCGAGCAGCACCGGTCGACGCCCGCGACCGTCGCGCGGTACCGAGCGACGGCGAAGCCGTTCGCGGCCTTCGTGACGCTCTCGGGCTCGCCCAGCTTCGCGTCGACGTCGAGGCGGGTCTCGCCGATGCCGACCGAGGCGCAGGTGGTGGCGTCGACGGCGGCGTCGCTGCACGCGCCAAGGGCCGCGCCCATCACGGCGAGCGCGGCGAGCGTGGCGAGCGTGCGGTTGGACCGGAGACGGCGGAGCTTCACGAGACACCTCGAGGGGCGGAGAGAGCGCGGCGAGAGCGCGCATCTTTCGTGGAGATCCCGGGGCGCGTCAAGCCCGCGGCGCCGCGAGCGCGCGCTCCACGAAGGGGAGGAGCGCCTCGTTCACGGCCGCGGGTTGCTCGAGCGGGGTCATGTGGCCCGCGTCCTCGATCACGACGAGGCGCGCGCCCGGGATCCGGGCCGCGATGTGCTCGCTCTTGGCGAGGGGGGTCGAGCGATCCTCGCGACCGCAGAGCACGAGCGTGGGGCACGAGATCGCCGCGAGCGAGGCGAGCACGTCGGCGCGGTTCACGGCGACCGCCATCGCCGCGCGGGCCACGCCGGCGCGGTCGAAGCCGAGCAGGGTGTGGCCCGTCTGGCGCACGAGCTCGGGCGCGCGCGTGCGCGTGCTCCTGCAGAACATGCGCGGCGCGATGTCGCGCTCGTACAGGAAATACGGCATGCCCACGTATTGGTGAAAGGTCGCGAACGCGCGGAAGCGAGCGCGCAAGAGCGGCACCTCGCGCTCTGCGCTCGTGTCGAGCAGCGCGAGCGCGCGCGTGCTCTTCCCGTGCCGCAGCGCGTAGCGCATGGCGAGCATGCCGCCCCACGAGAGGCCGACGAGCACGGCCTCGTCGACGCCGAGCTCGGCGAGGGCGTCAGCGAGGGCGTCGGCGTGCTCCTCGAGCGTGAAGATCGGCGGGACCTCGCTCTTGCCGTGCCCGGGGCCGTCGAACGCGAGGACGCGACCGAGCTCGGCGAGCGGGCCGAGCTGGTTACGCCACATGCCGCCGTCGAACAAGAGGCCGTGCAGGCACACGATCGCCGGCCCGTCGCCGGCCTGGCCGCGCTCTTCGTAGAACCAGCGCCCGATGCGGGTGGAGACGTACGGCATGGCGCCGAGACTACCACGCGCCTCCGCGCCAGACGCCGCGCCGCGGACGCGGTATGGTCCCCAGGTGCGCGAGCGCTCCCCGTCCCTCGATCGCGGCCGTCGCGCTCGGCGCGCGGCCCTCGTCGGCGCGCTCGTCTGCGCCGCGTGCGCCCGCCCGACGCCGCCGGCGACCGCGCCGAGCGCGCCGAGCGCGGTGGGCGACTCG
>CAZHGG010000416.1:0-5914 GCA_964531755.1 uncultured Polyangiaceae bacterium | reverse complement strand
CGAAGCTCTTCTCGATGACGACGTTGCGACCCTTGGGGCCGAGGGTGACCTTCACCGCGTCGGCGAGGGCGTTGACGCCCGCGAGGATGAGGTTGCGCGCGGTCTCGGTGTAAACAATCTCTTTGGCTGACATGGTCTCTCCAACTAACTAAATCTTGAATGGTTTCGCCCCCGTCGCGCCACCCCAACCCACGTCTCGAGGGACGTGTGGGTCATCGCCCAGGAGCGCAGCGAATTCGCCGCCAGGAGGGCGTTCGCCGCGCGGAAGCGTACGTCTGTACGCTGAGCACGCGAACGTTCTCCTGGTCGCGAAGGCGCAAGCTACTGGGTGATGACCCCCAGGATGTCGTCTTCGCGGACGATGAGGCGCTCCTCGCCGTCGATCTTCACCTCGGTGCCCGAGTACTTGCCGAAGAGGACGCGGTCGCCCACCTGGACGTCGAGCTTGCGGACGGTGCCGTCGTCGAGGACCTTGCCGCTGCCCACCGCCACCACCTCGCCCTCGATGGGCTTCTCTTTGGCCGAGTCGGGGATGATGATCCCGCCCTTGGTCTTCTCTTCTTCCTTGACGCGCTTGAGGAGGACTCGGTCCTGAAGGGGACGAATGGCCATGGTCTCTGTGACTCCTGAACGGTAGAGCGCGGAAAACGAGGGACAAGGTCCCGCCCGCGCGGTGCTTGAGAGGCGGCCCGGCGCCCGTTTTGGGGGAGCGGCCGGCGCCGAGGTGGATTGTTAGCACTCGTGCGAGCCGAGTGCTGACAGGTCGGGAAGGTAATCGCTCGCCCGCGCGCGTCAAGGGACGCCTTCGGCGAAGGGACGCATTTCCTAAAACCTCCAATATTACACGTATATTTGCCGTTTGGCGGGCCCTGAACGCGCGTCTACGGGTGGCTGGCACACGCCGCCCGCGAGCGCCAGCCTCGAGGCCACCATCCGCGCCGCAAGGCCGCGAGAACGTTGGCAGAATGTGGCGTCGTTGGGCGCGGTCGGTACTCTGGAAGGAGAGGCCCGTGCGATGACGACGGGCGAGGAGCTGCCCATGACGATTCTGGCTACCGGTTCGCTGGACGGGTTCTTTCAGACCGCGCTCGAGGACGTGATGAAGGTCCGGCGCGTCGACGCCTCCGTAGGCGCCCAGACCTACCTGGTCGGCGTGCTCTCCGAGTTCGCGAGGCCCGACGCCGCCCGCGAGGCGACCCTCGAGCGCCCGCTCGCGTTCCTGCTCGACGAGGCCCTCCAGACCCCCGATCTCGCCGAGCGGTTCGACAAGCTGCGGGCCCTCGGGGACGGCGTCCTCTACTCCTCTGGGTTCTTCCTCGATCACTTCGAGCGGCGCGGGGTCGACCAGAGCTACCTCGTCGGCATCGGCGCCCGCGCGTACGGCTCGGCAGGCGGCCTGCTGGTGCGCGGGAGCGATCCGGCCCCCCGGGGCCCGGACATCTTCGACGAGCTCGCGCGAAATTTTCGCGAGTTCGTCGGCGTGGTGGCCGAGGTCGCCAACCTGACGCTGGCGAAGAGCGTCGACGGTTCGAAGGCCCTGCTCAAGCTCTATGAGCGCTGGCTCAAGACCCGGAGCGAGACGCTCGCCGGCGCGCTCTCCGCGCACGGGTTCCTCACCCCGCGAGGCAAGCAGGCGCTGCAGTGACCGGCGACCGCCGGAGGCTCGAGGGCAACGGCGCCGGCCTCGTGCGCGAGATCGCGCTGGCCGAGCGGGTCAAGCAGGGCCTCGGTCGGCTCTACCGCCTCGGCGCGCTCCCCCACGTGGGCGAGTTCGCGACCGAGGCGGGCGCCGAGGAGCGCGAGGCCGTGTTCGTGCGCGGCGACGAAGACGACCTCGAGATCGAGCTGCGCGTCCCGCGCCTGCCCGGTGAGGAGGTCGACCTCGCGGGCGCGGCGCTCGACCCTCTCTGCCAGATCATCGAGGGCGTCAGTCACTTCGTCTACCTCGCGGCCCGCGTCGCCCGGCGCCGCGCCACGACCCAGCTCGAGCTCGAGCTGCAGGCGGAGGTCGACAAGTACGTCGTGCTCGCGCACTCGCTCCCCTCGTACACGGCGCGCGCCAGCGCCCGGCTCCGCGAGCGCCTGTTCCAAGGCGTCACCTATTGCCACCCGCCGGCGACCATCGAGGGCGAGCGGTACCGCGTGGCGAACGACGCGGCCCACCGCTTCGCGGAGCGCCTCGAGCGGAGATACGCCGACGAGCGTGGCGAGCGTGGCGAGCGTGAGCCAGGCCGGCTCGTCGCGATGCGCCGCGAGCTGCGCGCGTTCTTCGAGATGGGCCAAGAGGAGAAGCTCCGCGCCGCGCGCGGCTAGCGCGGGTCCGCGGGGCCGCTCAGCGGTACGGGGCGTCGACGCGCCGCTCCCCGCACAGCTCGAGCGCCCACTGCACGATGACCTCGCCGGCGGCGAACAGCGGGCGCGGGTCCTCGGGGAACGGCGCGCGCGCGCGCACGAGCCGCGGGCCGTCGATCGTGATCTCCTCGAGGACGCTGCGCAGCGACGTGAGCAACGGGTGCGCGAGCGGATCGCGCGCGCCCTGCTCGGCCTCGGCGGGCAGGGTGAGCGAGCCCAGATCGACGTCGAGGCGGACGCGAGGCAGCTCCTCTCCCCACTCGGTCGTGACGCTCAGGCGGAACCGTCGCTCTTCCCCCGCGAGCGTGCGCACGCCGACGGACACGCCGACGATCGCCGGGGCGCTCGGGACGAGGGCCCCGCCCCGCTCGCGCGCCGCGGCCTCCCAAGGGGGCCTCGCCGCCGCGAGCGCCTGCGGGAACGGCATCGCGGAGAGGGCCGCCGCGAGCCGCTTCGCCTTGTCCGCCACGAACGCCGCGAGGTTCGCGATGCGCGCGGGGTCATCCTCCACGACGAAGTGGAACGCGAGGTGGTGGTCGGACATGCGCACCGACGACGCGCCGCCGAGCCCCGAGAGCAGGTCGTGGAAGGTCGCCGCGTCGAGCGGCTCGGTCGCGAACCGGCCGCTCGGCGGCTCGCAGCGCAAGAGGTACTCCGAGCGCAGCTCCGCGGGAAGCAGCGGCGAGTCGCGGAAGCCCTCGAGCATGCCGAGCGCGCGGAGCCGCACGTCCACCTCGATCGTTGGGAACGTGAGCATGGCCTCCACGCCGAGATCGCCGCCGCGCGGCGCGTCCTCGAGGGCGAACGTGACCGGGCCCTCGACGCCGCCGGCGATCACCGGCGCTTGGCCGGGGGTGAGCCCGGTCTGGGCGGCGACGAACGCGGCGATGCGGCGGAGGCGCTCGCCCCCGAGCACCACGGCGCTCTCCTCGCCCTCGAGCACCGAGCCGCTCGGGAGCACGTGGACGGGCACCGAGAACTCGGGGTCGAAGCCCCACGGGATGTCGGCGCTCACGTAGATGGCGTAGCCCACGTCGATGTAGCCCGAATTGAAGGAGCTGGAGGCGGCCGCCGTGGGCGGGAAGCGGAACGCGATGGGCTCCCCGGGCCGCGCCTGGGCCGCCGGGACGACCACCGAGGCGACGTCCTGTCGCCGCGTGTCGCCCCGCGCCATCGTGATGCGCGAGATCTTCGAGAGGGTGAGCACGATGGCGTCGAACTTCGCCTCCATGCCGGCGCGCACCGCGACCTGGCCGTCGATGGGCTCGTCCACCGTCACCACCGACGAGACCGTGATCTCGAGCACCAGCTTGTCGTGGAACCCGCGCGGGGAGCGGACCACGGTCGTCGCGCGCGCGCTGCGCTCGGGCGGGCGGCGCACCACCGGCCGCACCTTCGTCTGGGGGTCGAGCGCCCAGTCGACGTCGAGCCTCGCGCGGAGCTCGTGCTCCACGGCGCAGTCGTTCCCCGCGAACCCGGGCGGCAGCCAAGGCGGAATGTCGAGCGCGAACGGGTAGCTATGCCGCCCCGCGGGCATGCCGGTGCTCGGGAGGTCGACGCGCATCGGCAGGTTCAAGAGCTCCCGGCGGTGGACCGAGCGGTTCTTCCCCGATCCGTAGCCCGCCCACGCCTCCGTGTGCAGGTTCATGAAGAGGTGCTCGGCGCGGGGGATCGCCTCCGGCACGTCGAGCACCAGCGTGCCCTCGTTGCGCTCGCCCGCGACCAGCGCCCCGCCGGAGCTCAGGAAGAACTCGAAAGAGCATTTCGGAAAGAGCCCCATCCCCTCTAGCGTACACGCGGCCCCGCGCCCACGACGGGCGCCCGTTCGTTTTTCCCATCGAGCGCCTGCGCCGGCGCGCGAGAGCGCCTACACTACCCGCGTGGCACCGTTCCGCCCCCACCCGCCGCCTCCCCCGCCCTTCATGAAGTCCCGCGCAGAGGAGCAGCTCGGGCACCTCGCCATCGGGTACTACGTGCTCGGCGGGCTCATGATCCCGGGCTCGCTCATCTTCCTCGTGCACGTGGGGCTCGGCACGGTGATGTTGGCCGGCGGCATGGAGGGCGGCTCCGGCCCGCCGCCGCCCGAGGCCCTCGGCTGGGTGTTCGTGGTGCTCGGGCTGTTCGGCGTGCTCATGGGCCTCACCATGGGCTCGCTCGTCATCTACGCCGGCCGGTGCCTCGCGAAGCAGCGGCGCCTCGTGTTCATCTACATCCTCGCGGGGCTCCTCTGCGCGAGCTTCCCCCTCGGCACCATCCTCGGCGTGCTCACGTTCATCGCGCTCTCGAACAACGACGCCAAGGAGCTCTTCCGCCGCCAGGCGTGAGCGCCCCACGTCACCTCGACGAGTCGGGGAGCGGCCGCGGCGCCGCCGGGCCGAACGCGCCCATCGTGGCGTAGATCATGAGGAACAGCGCGGCCTGGGTGACGGTCACGCTCCACGCGTGCGCCATCGCGAGCGGGTGCGCCAGCGGCTCGAGCAGCTCGCTCATCACCCAGCCCGGGTGCGCCGCCAGGTCCCACGAGTTGAGCCGCACGAAGCGCCCGAGGTAGATGCCGTACCCCGAGAGCAGCGCCACGGCGATCACGAACGCCCGCGCGCGGCCCACGCCCCAGCGAGCGCCGACGACGCCCGCGAGCCTCCGCACGCTGCCCACTCCGAGGGTGAGGCCGGTCCACGCGAACGCCATGAGCATCACCGAGTCGAACCAGATCGGCGCGTCGTGGCGGAAGCGCAGGTGGATGAGGTCGGTCACCAGGTAGGGCGCGTTGGGGAGGAAGAGCAGCCAGGCGAGCGACGCGGCGGCGATGACCGCGGCGTGGGCGCGGCCGGCGACGAAGCGCTCGACCGCGAGCCCGAGCGCGAAGGGGATCCACGCGAGGAAGAGGTTCCACGCGAGGAACGAGTACGCGCCGCTGTGCGTCCGGAGCACGCGCGCGGCGAGCAGCGCGACGGCGAAGAGCGACATCAACACGAGCCGCGGCAGCGGGCTCTCCTTCGCCTCGGCGGAGAGCGCGCCCAGCGAGGCGAGGCGAGCGACGTGCGAGGCGAGCGTCCGCGGTCGAGACGGGGCCGACGAGGGGGGCATCGAGGAAGCGTAGCGCCTCCACCGCGAAGGCCGAACGCGGGCGTCGCGAGCGGTCGCCGCGCGAGGGGGAGTGGTCGGCGGCGGGCAGCGCCCCGCGCGGCGGCCCCAGCGGCCGATCAGAGGCCGAGCAGCTTGGCGACGTAGTAGCGCATCGTCTCGGTCGTGCCGCCGCCGATGCGGAGCAGCCGCTGATCGCGGAACGCCCGCGCGATCGGGTACTCCTCCATGTAGCCGGCGCCCCCGTGGAACTGCATGCACTGGTCGACGATCTCGCTCGAGATCTCGCCGACGAAGATCTTCGCCATGCTGATGAGCTTCACGGTCTCCATGCTCACGTGGCCGCCCTTGACGTGTTTGTCGTCGTTGTAGGCCTCCGCCGCCTTGTACGAGAGCGCGCGCCCCGCCTCGAGCTTCGTGAGCAGGTCGACGAACTTGTGCTGCCAGTACTCGCGCTTGATGATCGGCTTGCCGAACG
>CAZHGG010000415.1:0-5925 GCA_964531755.1 uncultured Polyangiaceae bacterium | reverse complement strand
GGCGCGGCAGGCTCGCGCCCGTGGCCAGCTGCAGCGCCGCGGAGCGCACCTTCGAGACGTCGGTGCCGCACTGGACCATGGCGCGGTACGCCGCCGAGGTCGTGTCTTGGCAGAGCGCGAAGAGCAGGTGCAGCGCCGTCGGGGCGCGGCTGTCTCGCTCGCCTCGCGCGAGGGGCGCGCGCTGTACGGCCCGCTGCGCGAAGTCCTGCGCGCGCGTCACGGCGCGGAGCAGGGCATCGGGGGAGCCGTCGGTCGCCACGCGCGCCGCCCGCAACAGCGTGTCGCCGTCGAGGCGGCGGTCGGCGAGGAGCTGCGAGACGTCGCCGGGCTTCGCCGAGAGCGCCGCGAGCACGTGCGCCGTCGAGAAGCGTTCGCCCCGCGTCTTCGCGAGCTCCTCGGCGGCCTTGCGGATTTCAACGAGCTCGGGGGCGGCACGACTGGTCATCGGAGTAGGTGGTCGCACGGCGCGCCGAGGTGGGCCAAAAAAAGAGCGCGCTGAATGTGCGCCCCCGCCTTGCCTCCGCTGGCGGCGTGCCTATAACTGACCAGCCGGTCACAATGTCCCGAGTCGCCGATCCCACCGCCCGCATCTCGCTGCTCCGCGCCGCCGAAGAGGTCTTCGCCAAGAAGGGCCTCGAGGCCGCGAAGGTCGAGGAGATCGCGCGCCTCGCGGGGGTCTCGAAGGGGGCGTTCTACCTGCACTTCGCGGGGAAGGAGGAGGCGTTCCTCCAGGTGGTGGAGGCGTTCCTCGCGCGGTGCGGCAGCCTCCTGCGGAGCCCCTCGGCCGAGCTGCTCGACAGCAAGCAGGGCCAAGACATCGCCGAGTGCGGCGTCGACGAGAACGTCGAGCTCTTCGAGTTTCTCTGGCAAAACCGGGCCATTTTGGCCATCTTGCACACCTGCAAGGGCGACTACGCCTACCTCTTCGAGGCCTTCCGCCGCGACCTCCTCAGCAACGCCAAGGGCTGGGTCGAGCTGTTCATGCGGCGCGGGCTCTACCGGGCCGACCTCGACCCCCAGCTCGTCGCCACGCTCATGGTGGGCGCACACGGGGAGCTCGCCAAGGCGATGCTCGCGTCCGAGCGCAAGCCCCCGCTGCGCGACTGGCTCCTCGCCACGCACCGCGTGTTCGCGCTGGGCCTCACCGCCGACCACAAGGCGAGCACAATCCCGCGGGCCCCCTCTTCCCGCGTGACCCTGCCGACCTCAGAGTCCGGTCTCGGAGCGCACCGCGCGGCCGGAGCGCCGCGGCGAGCCCCTCGGCCCCGGCGCCCCGCCGGCTGATCTCGCCCCGCTCGTGACCACGCGAAACGCTCGACATCAAACAGAAAACCCATGCAGACAGGCAGCCCACAGTTGGAGCCCGAACACACCTACCCGAGCACGTCCTCCGTGGCGCCCACGCCCTCGAAGAGCGGCGGCCGCGTCGTGCTCATCGTCGGCCTCCTCGCCGGCCTCGGCCTCGCGGGGGTCATGGGGCTTCGGGTCACGCAGGCGCTCCAGAAGCGCAAGGACACCGCTGCCGAGCGCGCCGTCGCCGCGGTCGAGCTCGCCAAGCGCCCCCCGGTGTCCGTCGCCTCGCCCGTGCCCATGCGCTGGAAGCCTCGGGTCGAGCTCACGGGCACCCTGAAGCCGTGGCGCGAGGCGGAGATCGGCTTCGAGACCCCGGGCCGCCTCGTGAAGCTCAACGTCGCCACCGGTGACACCGTGAAGGCCGGCGCGCTGCTCGCCGTGCTCGACGCCTCGCGCGCGGGCGCCCAGGTGAGCCAGGCCGTCGCGCAGACCAAGGCCGCCGAGGCGAACCTCGCCATCGCCGAGGACAACCTCCGCCGCACCGACGCGCTCATCGCCACCAAGTCGATCCCCGAGGCGCAGGCGGAGCAGGCGCGGCAGCAGGTCGCGCTCGCGCGGGCCCAGCTCGACGGCGCGCGCGCCACCACGAACCTCGCCCAGCAGGGCGCCGGCATGCACTCGATCGTCGCGCCTTTCGCGGGCGTCGTCACCCGGGCGCCCACGGCGATCGGCAGCGTGGTGAACCCCGGTGTCCCGCTCATCCGCCTCGAAGACGTGTCGCGCTTTCGCCTGAGCGCTACGCTGAGCGAGCAAGACGTGAGCGTGGTGCGCCTCGGCTCGCCGGTCACGATCGCCTACCAGGGCCACACCGTGGTCGGAAAGGTCATCGCCGTCGTGCCGTCGCTCGACCAGGCCACCCGCCGCGCGCCCGTCGAGATCGAGGTCCCGACCGACGCGACCTCCAAGCTGCTCGGCTACGGGTTCGTCCGCGCGCAGATCGACGGCGCCGAGGAGGTGAGCGCCCTCCGTGTGCCGGCCGCGGCGCGGCGGGTCGGCTCGCAGAACGAGGTCGTTCGCGTGGTGGACGGCAAGGCCCAGCGCGTGCGCGTGGTCCACTCGGTCGACACCGACGGCTCGTGGATCGTCACGAGCGGCCTCGCGCCCACCGACCGGCTCGTGCTCAGCCCGTCCGACGATCTGCACGAGGGCGATCCGGTGGAGGTCGCCGCGGCCTCGCCCGACGCGCCACCCAGCAAGCCTTGACGCGCCAGGCCCCCTCTGGAGATCCGCCCGTGAACATCTCATCGATCGCCATCAGTCGCCCGGTCTTCACCGTGATGGTCACCCTGGCCCTCATGGTGCTCGGGGTGATGGGCTACACGCAGCTCGGCACCGATCTCTTCCCGGACGTGTCGTTCCCCGTCGTCGCGGTCACGGTGCCGTACCCAGGCGCCGCGCCGGGCGAGGTGGAGCAGCTCGTCACGCGGCCGCTGGAGGAGGCCGTCGTCTCGCTGAACGGCATCGATCGCGTGAAGACCTACTCCCGCGAGGGGTCGTCGCAGGTCATCGTCCTCTTCAAGCTCGACGTCGACATCCAGCAGGCGGCCACCGAGGTGCGCGAGCGCGTGGCGCAGACCCGCTACAAGCTCCCCACGGAGACCAAAGAGCCCATCATCAGCCGCATCGACGTGGGCGCGGCGCCGGTCATCACCTACACCCTGGAGGGCGGCGGGCGCTCGCTCTCCGAGACCGCAAAATTCGCGCGCGACGTCATCAAGCCGTCGCTCGAGCAGGTCGAGGGCGTCGCCGCAGTGAACGTGCTCGGCGGCGCCGAGCGCGAGGTGCACGTCGACCTCGACCTCGCGCGCATCGACGCCCTGCACCTGTCGCCGATCGCCATCCTCCAGCAGCTCCGCGCCCAGAACCTGAACGTGCCCGCCGGCCACTTCGACGAGGGCGTGAAGGAGATCAGCGTCCGCACCGTGGGCGAGCTCCGCACGGTCGAGGCCATCCGCGACACCATCGTGGCGACCACCAAAGACGGCTCGAGCGTGCGCCTCTCCGACATCGCCTCCGTGGAGGATGGCTACGAAGAGCTCCGCATGCGCATCCGCGCGAACGGCACCCAGGCCGTGTCGTTCGACGTCGTCAAGCAGTCGGGCAAGAACACGGTCGCCGTCGCCGACCTCGTGAAGGGCAAGCTCGCGGGCCTCGAGCGCACGTTCCCCGAGGGGTACAAGGCCTCGGTCATCGTCGACCAGTCGAAGTTCATCCGCGAGAACGCGCACGAGGTCGAGGTCGCGATCCTCTTCGGCGGCGCGATGGCCATCCTGGTCATCCTCATGTTCATGCTCGACCTGCGCTCGACGCTCATCAGCTCGGTCGCGCTGCCCACGAGCGTCGTCTCCACGTTCTTCGTGATGTACGCGCTCCACTTCACGCTCAACATGATGACGCTCCTCGCGCTCTCCCTCGCGATCGGGCTCCTCATCGACGACGCGGTGGTCGTCCGCGAGAACATCTCGAAGCACCTCGAGCGCGGCGTCGAGCCCCGCCGGGCCGCCCTCGAGGGCACCCGCGAGATCTCCCTCTCGGTCCTCGCGACCACGCTCACGATCGTGGCCGTGTTCGTGCCGGTCGCCTTCATGAGCGGCATCGTGGGGCAGTTCTTCCGGCAGTTTGGCCTCACCATCACGGCCGCCGTGCTCGTCTCGCTCTTCGTGGCCTTCACGCTCGACCCCATGCTCTCGAGCCGCTTCTCCAAGGCGCACGTGGCCGGCGCGAAGGACCCGTTCATGCCGATCAAGCGGCCCTTCCTGGCCGTCTTCGAAGGCATCGAGGGCGTCTACCGGCGCGTGCTCGGCTTCGCCCTGCGCAACAAGCTCGTGGTCGGCCTCGGCGCGTTCCTCGCGCTCTTCTCCATCGGCCCCGTGGCGGGCCTCATGGGGAACGAGTTCGTCAACCAGGAGGACCGCGGCCAGTTCGTGCTCGAGGCCGAGCTGCCGGCCGGCACCAAGCTCGCCGAGACCGCGCGCCTCTCGCTCCCCGCGGAGCTGAAGGTGCTCGAGGACAAGAGGTTCGTCACCGTGCTCTCCACGCTCGGCGCCGCCGGCGAGGTGAACAAGGTGCGATGGCGCATCGTGACCGTGCCGAAGAGCAAGCGCGACGTGCCCCTCGCGGACCTGAAGGACCGGGCGCGGGAGATCGCCTTCGCCGCCATGCCGGGCGCCAAGATCACCGTCACCGACCCCCCGTTCGTGGAGGGCGCCGCCACCGAGGCCCCCATCATGGTGCAGGTCCGGGGCGCCACCTACGAAGAGCTCGCGCCCCTCGCGCACGAGTTCGAGCAGGCCATGCGGGCCATCCCCGGAATGGCTGACCTGCAGGTCAAATACAGCCCGGGGCAGCCCGAGCTCCGCGTTCGCGTCGATCGCGACAAGGCCGCGCGCGCCGGCGTGCCCGTGGCGCAGATCGCGCTCGCCCTGCGCGCCTCGGTCGAGGGCGACGAGGCCGGCAAGATGCGCCAGGGCAAAGACGAGGTGCCCATCCGCGTGCGCCTCCGCTCCGGCGACCGCGCCAGCGTCGACGACGTGCTCCGCATGACCGTGCAGACCCCGAGCGGTCCCATGGCGCTCGCCGACCTCGCGACGGTCGAGCGCGGCGAGGGGCCGAGCGTCATCGAGCGCGAGGACCGCGAGCGCCAGATCGTGATCTGGGCCTCCACGAAGGGTCGCTCGCTCGGCGAAATTGTGCCCGAGCTCACCGCCTCGTTCGCGAAGATCAAGCTGCCGCCCGGGGCGAGCTACCACTTCGACGGGCAGATCCGGCAGATGACCGAGACGAACGGCTCGATGGGCGCCGCCATGGGCCTCGGGATCATCTTCATCTACCTCATCCTCGCGTCGCAGTTCGAGAGCTTCATCCACCCGCTCACGATCATGCTCACGCTGCCGCTCGGCTTCGTCGGCGCGTTCTACGCGCTCTTCATCGCGCAGCGCACGATGGCGATGGGCGCGATGATCGGCATCATCCTGCTCATGGGGCTCGTCACGAAGAACGCGATCCTCCTGCTCGACCGCGCGCTCGTGCGCGTGCGCGAGCACGGCGACACGCCGCTCGAGGCCATCCTCGCGGCGGGCCCCGAGCGCCTCCGGCCCATCCTCATGACGAGCGCCGCCATGATCCTCGGCATGTTGCCCACGGCCACGTCGAACGGCGAGGGCAGCGAGTTCCGCTCGCCCATGGCGATCGCGGTCATCGGCGGCGTCATCAGCTCGACCATCCTGTCGCTCGTGGTCGTGCCCGTCGTGTACCTCACCATCGAGAACACCAAGGGCTTCCTCGGCCGAATGTTCGGCAGCAGCGCGCCGGCGCGCGGCCCCCGCGACGACGCGCCGTCCCCGGCCGAGTAGCGTCCCCCCGACGGTCAACCCGCTTGACCGACGCCGCGGCTCGTGTCCACCTTTCGGACACATGGCCGGAGGACGACGAGGCGCCGCGAAGGCCGCGAAGGGGGAGGGCGGCACCTGCGAGGAGCTGCTCGCGGCCGCGCAGGCCGCCCTCGACCGCGCCGAGTTCCGGCGCGCCCGAGGGCTCGCGGAGCGCGCCGTGGCCCTCGCCGACCGCGACCCT
>CAZHGG010000414.1:0-5926 GCA_964531755.1 uncultured Polyangiaceae bacterium | reverse complement strand
GGGTCGCCGCGATGGCCCCCGCGTCGGCGGCCGTCATCGCGCAGCCCCCGAGCGCCGCGCCGATCGCGGTGGTGCCGTCGTCGATCGCGGCGAACGTAGCGCCCTCCTTGAGGTGCGGCTTCACGTTGGCGGCGAGGATGTGCGCGCTCGCCACGTCGGTGAGCGCGCCACCGACGCCCTTGCCGGTCTCGATGCGCACCTTGCGCTCGCTCGTCGCGATGACGAGGAGCACGCCGTCGTCCTCCTTCTTGCGGCCGACCTGCCATGCCCGGAAGGTCTTGTAGGCGACGTCTTCGACGGTCTCGCCGTCGAGGGAGCCGGTGACGAGCACCGCGATCTCGTGGAGCGAGCAGAGGCGGTAGTCCTCGAGCTTCTTGTCGAGCGCGAGCCGCTCGTCTCGGGAGAGCTTGCCCGCCGTGTCCGTCACGTGCCCGGTGATGGGCGGCGGCGCGAACGCGGCGGCCGCGCGCGGGCTGACGAGGAGGGCCACGACGACCGTGAGGAGCGCGACGACGAGCGGGGTGAGCGAGCGCACACGCGGGGAGCGGAGGGGCACCCCCGAGTCGTAGCCGATCGCGCGCGCCAGCGGGGTTCCCTCGCTCACTCGTCGCGTCGAGCGGCGGCGCGGTCCGCCGGGGGAGAGAGCGCCTTCACGAAGGTCGAGGCCCAGCTCTTCGTCTCCCAGTTGTACGAGGCGAGCGTCCACGTCGTGTCGGTGACGTGGACCACGGCGAAGGTGTGCGCGTCGTCCTTCACGGCGCCTGGCTTCCATACGTCCATCCCACGCCAGACATAGTGACCGGTGGCGTGGTGATGGCCGTGGAAGATGGCGGCCACGGCGTGGCCAGTGAGCGCGCGGGCGAGGCGCTCCTTGAGACCGTCGTCGAACCAATTGTCCGTCGACCACGGGCCGGAGAGGGCGCGGTGGAAGAAGACCGCGACCGGAACATCCGGGGCGACGCGCTCGAGATCCCGCGCGAGGAACGCGAGGCCCTCGTCGTTGGGCGCTTCTCCGAGCGCGACGAGGTGAAGATCGTCCCAGTTCCATGAATAGAACCGGCCGCCGTGGCGGGCCGCGACCTGCTCACCGACCCACGGTCCCTTGTTCACCGTGTCGTGATTCCCAATCATCTCGAAGACGGGGATCTTGAGGGCGCCCTCGGTCCCCTGGAGGCCGAACAGCTCGACGAAGCGGCCCCACTCTTCGACGCGCCCCCACTCGGTGAGATCGCCGGTGACGACGAGCCCGCGCGGCGGCGCGACCTTCCCGCCGAGGGCCGGAGGATAGGCATGCCCGGCGAGGCCGTTCACCCGCGTGATGAGCCGCGCGTTGTCCTTCTCGAGGCCGACCGGCTCGGCGATCGCGCTCGCCGAGAGCTTCGAGAGATCGCTGGGGTAGAGGTAGCCAACGTGCGTGTCGGACACGACGACGAACGTCACGTCCATCCCGCCGCGGCGAGTGAAGAGCGGCGTGGCGGGGGCGGTGCTCGCTCCGGACGCCGAAGGCGAGGCGGCCGCTGCGCCGGCGCGCGCCGGGTCGCGATCACGGCAGCCGAGGCTCGTGAGGAGCAGGAAGAGACCGACGCGCGCGAGACGCCGCATGCGCCCATCGTCGGACCGTTTCGCCGTCGGGACGACGGGTATTTTTCGCTGCGGCGCGCGCCCCAGGACGTCGACAGGCTGGGGCTTCTCCCGGCCCTCCCCCTCACCGCTTCTTCGGGCCCACGAGCGTGCGCAGCACGGCGGTCGCCACGGTCTCGCCGGCCGCGTCCTTCATCACCACCGGCACGTCGTACTCCCGCTTCTCACTCGTCGGAATCGGCGGCAGCTCGCACGTGCCGCGCAGCGCGCCGCGCGCCTTCTTCAGGTACTCGATCGAGAGCCCCGACACGATGAACCGCGCGTCGTCGGGCAGGCCGTACGCGAGGGCGAGGTTGCCCGTCACCTCGGCGAAGTTCACGAGCGCGACGGCGTGGATGCAGTCGAGGTGGTTGCGCACGCCGGGCCGATCGCGGAGCGTGAGCTCCGAGCGCCCCGGGCTCAGCGAGACGACCTCGAACGGGATCGTCCCCGTGTAGGGTGCAGCCTTCCCGAGGACGCGCGTGAAGATGCGCTTCCCTCCCGGCACCTTCGACACGAGGTCCCAGAGGTCGCGGACGGCGTTGCGGTTTCCCTGGAGGGCCTTGGCGGGCGACAGGAAGGCGAGGGGCTGAGGGAGCGACACCCCGCTGTTCTGGCAGAACTCGGGGCGCTCCGCGCGCGAAATCGGGCGGCCGTCTGAGCAGGGCGGCGCGCGCGGGTTTTCTCGCGACGCCCTTGACGCGCCCTTGACCCTCGGCGGCCTGGCCGTCGACACTACGCAGCCGGTGAGGTGGCCTTGACCGCAACTGAATCGCGCGAGCTCTACGTCGTCGGCGAGCGCGTCCTCTGCGACGGCGAGCTCCGCCCCCGCGCCGTCCACGTCGTCGACGGGCGGATCCGCGCGCTCACCGAGCCTGCCGCCGTGCCCGCTGGCGCGCCGCGCCTCGACGCCGGGCCCCACGTGGTGCTCCCGGGCGTGGTCGACACGCACGTGCACATCAACGACCCGGGGCGCGAGTCGTGGGAGGGCTTCGAGACCGCGACGCGCGCGGCGGCGAAGGGCGGCGTGACCACGCTCTGCGACATGCCGCTGAACAGCGTGCCCTCCACCATCTCGCTCGAGGCGCTCCACGCGAAGGCCCGCGCGCTCGAGGGGCGCGCCCACGTCGACGTGGGCCTCACCGGCGGCGTGGTGCCGCAGAACCCCGGCGCGCTGCGGGAGCTCTTCGCCGAGGGCGTGCTCGCGTTCAAGTGCTTCCTCGCCGAGTCGGGCGTCGACGAGTTCTCCCACGTCAACGAGGCCGAGCTCCGCGTGGGCATGCGCATCCTCGCGGACGTGGGCGCGCCGCTCTTCGTGCACGCGGAGCTGCCCGGGCCGCTCGACGAGGCCGCGCGCGTCGCCGCGAGCGCGACTGTCCCGCTCGACCCGCGCGCGTACGCCACGTTCCTCGCGTCGCGCCCGCGCACGGCGGAGGACGCCGCGGTCGACCTCGTCGTCCGGGTGAGCCGGGAGACCGGCGCGCGCGCCCACATCGTGCACCTCTCCTCCTCCGACGCGCTCGCCCTCGTGCTGCGCGCGAAGGAGGCCGGCGTGCCGCTCAGCGCCGAGACCTGCCCGCACTACCTCACGTTCGCCGCCGAGGAGGTGCCCGACGGCGCCACGGCCTTCAAGTGCTGCCCGCCGGTGCGCGAGCGCGAGAACCGCGAGAAGCTCTGGGAGGCCCTCCGCTCCGGCGTGCTCGATCAGGTCGTCACCGATCACTCGCCGTCCACGGTCGACCTCAAGTGCTCGGGGTCGGGCGACTTCATGCGCGCGTGGGGCGGCATCTCGTCGCTCCAGCTCGGCCTCGCCGCGGTGTGGACCGCGGCGCGCGCGCGCGGGTTCTCGCTCGCCCAGGTGTCGCACCTGCTCTCGGCCGCGCCCGCCGCGCTCGTCGGGCTCGCCGGCCGGAAGGGCACGATCGCGGTGGGGTGCGACGCGGATCTCTGCTTCTTCGACCCCGACGGCGCCTTCTCGGTGGCCGCCGCGGAGCTCGAGCACAAGAACAAGCTCACCCCGTACGAGGGGCGCTCGCTCACCGGCCGCGTGGTCCGCACCCTCCTGCGTGGCGAGACCATCTACGAAGAAGGCACTCCGCTCGGGCGCCCCCACGGCGCCTGGCTCACACGCACCGAAAGACGCTGATATCATGAATGATTCCGATCAGTTCCGACAGTGGCCCGACCTCGCGGCGGCCCGCACCGGCGGCGCGGCGCTCTACTCGACCGACGACTTCTTCGCGTCGATGGACAACCTCCTGAAGGCCGAGAAGGCCGTCTTCCTGGAGGGCGAGTACACCGAGCGCGGCAAGTGGATGGACGGCTGGGAGTCGCGGCGCAAGCGCGAGGCCGGCTACGACTTCTGCATCTTGCGCCTGGGGCTGCCAGGGCGCGTGCGCGGCCTCGTGGTCGACACGGCCTTCTTCAAGGGCAACTACCCGCAGGCGTGCAGCGTCGACGGCGCGAGCTTGCCCGGCAACCCCAACGTGGCGACGCTCCTCTCGGACGAGGTCGCGTGGACCGAGCTGCTCCCGCGCGCCGACCTCCAGGGAGACACGGAGAACCTGTTCGAGGTCACGGTGAACGCGCGCGTCACCCACCTGCGGCTCAACATCTTCCCCGACGGCGGCGTCGCGCGCCTGCGCGTGCACGGAGAGGTGGTGCCTCGCCCGCGCGTGTTCGCGCGCCCTGAGCTCGACCTGGCCTCGATCGAGAACGGCGCGCGCGTGGTCGCGTGCAACGACATGTTCTTCGGCTCGCGCCACAACCTCATCATGCCGAACCGCGCCGCGAACATGGGCGACGGGTGGGAGACCAAGCGGAGCCGCCGGCCCGGGCCCGACTGGGTCGTCGTCGCGCTCGCCACGCGCGGGCAGATCCACCGCGCCCTGGTCGACACCCTCCACTTCCGCGGCAACTCCCCCGAGAGCTGCGCGCTCGACGTGTGCGACGCGGGCGATCGCCCCGTGGAGTCGCTCACCGAGGCCGACTGGCGCGAGATCCTCCCGCGCACGAAGCTGCTCGCGCACACGCTCCACGAGCTGGAGGACGAGCTCCGCCCGCACGCGCCGGCCACGCACGTGCGGATGCGCATCTGGCCCGACGGCGGCGTGAGCCGGCTGCGGCTCTTCGGCGTCGCGTCTCCGGCGGGCGCGGAGGCGGCCGGCATGACGTACGTGAACGCGCTCTCCCCCGCCGACGCGGAGGCCACGTTCCGGAGCTGCTGCGGCGCGAGCGCGTTCGCGACCCAGATGGCCGCGGCGCGCCCCTTCGCGAGCCTCGAGGCCATGAAGGCCGCGGCGGCGAAGGTGTGGAGCGGCCTCGGCGAGGACGACTGGGACGAGGCGTTCCGCGCGCACCCGGAGATCGGCGGCAAGAAGGCCGAGGGGCCGCAGACCTTGCGCTCGGCCTCGTGGAGCGCGGGCGAGCAGGCGCAGGTGCCGGAGGCCTCCGAGACCACGCTGCTGGCGCTGGCGGAGGTGAACGCGCGCTACCGCGAGCGCTTCGGCCGCATCTACATCGTGTGCGCCACGGGCAAGACGGCCGAGGGCCTGCTCGCGATCGCGCGCGCGCGCCTCGAGAACGCGCCCGACGTGGAGCTCCGCGCCGCCGCCGAGGAGCAGCGCAAGATCACCGAGCTCCGCCTCGAGAAGCTCGTCCACGGCCGATAGGCCTCTTCGCTTCGGCCGACAGCCCACACGTCGCCGCGCCCGGCGAGAACAGGACTCTTCAAATGCGCTCCGTATCGACCCACATCCTCGACACCACGCTGGGCAGGCCCGCGGCCGGCGTACCCGTCTCGCTGGAGAAGAAGGCCAATGGCGAGTTCTCGCGCGTGGGCGGCGGCATGACCGACGCCGACGGCCGCATTCGCGATCTCGTGCCGGAGGGGCAGCTCGAGGTGGGGATTTACCGCATCACCTTCGACACCACGGCCTACTACCACCTCCAGGGCCTCGAGTGCTTCTACCCGGAGGTGTCCGTGGCCTTCCAGATCCGCGATCCCGAGGCGCACTACCACGTCCCGCTCCTCGTGAGCCCGTACGCGTACTCGACCTACCGGGGAAGCTGAAACGAGGCCCCCCTCTCCCTCTCCCTCCCTCTCCAATCCCCTATTCCCTTCCCCCGCGCGCGAGCCCAGAGCGTGGGTGGGGCTTTCGGCCGCGGGTGGGAGGATCCGCCTGTCCGAGGTCGTCGTTCCCGCGCGCTCCCAAGCGCCACGCCCTCGCGGGCCGTCATCCGGCCCCACAAACCGCGCGGAACGACGCCGAGTTTCGGAGGGGCCCGCCCGCGGCCGAGAGCCCCA
>CAZHGG010000413.1:0-5949 GCA_964531755.1 uncultured Polyangiaceae bacterium | reverse complement strand
CGCCGGCGAGGGCGACCTCGGGGGAGGCGAGCGAGGCGAGCGAGGCGAGCGCGCGCGCGTGGTGGGAGGCCGCGTCGCCCGCGCCCACGAGTCCGATGCGGAGCATGTTTGCACGATACGCGCAGCGGGCGGAAAGGAGGGGGACGAGGCGAACGAGGCGGGCTGCGCCTCCCCCTGACGTGGGCGCCCACCTGGCACGGCCACGGATTTGGGGGAGGCCGGCGCGGGCTCTGCCCGCGACGGGTGGGGGCACCCCTTGCCCTCCCCCGCGACGCCCCTGCAGAGGTCCGCGGCGAGGGGCGCCGAAAGAAAAGCACCGCGCCTCCGCTTGGGCCTTTGCGCGCCGCCAAGGAAGCGCTATTTCGGTCGGCTTGAAGTGCCTCCGCGCGCGCGGTGGGCGGAGTACGACGAGGCTCCCGTGCCGACAGGCCGGCGACGGGACCCGAGCCAGGAGAGATCATGAGCCGTTATCAGTTCACGTCGGAGTCGGTCACCGAGGGGCATCCGGACAAGCTTTGCGACCACGTCTCCGACGCGGTCCTCGACGCCATCTTGGCGCAAGACCCCAAGGCCCGCGTCGCCTGCGAGACCCTCGCGAAGACCGGCATGGTCGTGCTCGCGGGCGAGATCACCACGACCGCCCGCCTCGACTACCCCACGATCGTGCGCAAGACCGTGGCCGACATCGGCTACACGCACTCCGACATGGGCTTCGACGCCGCCACCTGCGCGGTGCTCACCGCCGTCGAGCAGCAGAGCCCCGACATCGCCCAGGGCGTGACCGAGGGCGAGGGCATGCACAAGGAGCAGGGCGCGGGCGACCAGGGCCTCATGTTCGGCTTCGCCGTGAACGAGACCCCCGAGCTCATGCCGGCGCCCATCGCGTACGCGCACCAGCTCGCCCGCGTGCTCACGCAGGTCCGGAAGAGCAAGAAGGTTGACTTCCTCCGCCCCGACGGGAAGACCCAGGTCACGCTCGAGTACGAGAACGGCAAGCCGGTCCGCATCGACGCCGTCGTGGTCTCCACGCAGCACTCGGAGAGCGTGAAGCACAAGGCCCTGAAGGAAGCCGTCATGGAGCTCGTCATCAAGAAGACGCTCCCGGCGAAGCTCCTCGACAAGAACACCAAGTTCCACGTGAACCCCACCGGGCGCTTCGTGGTGGGCGGCCCCATGGGCGACTGCGGCCTCACGGGCCGCAAGATCATCGTCGATACCTACGGCGGCATGGGTCGCCACGGCGGCGGCGCCTTCTCCGGCAAGGACCCCTCGAAGGTCGACCGCTCGGCCTGCTACTACGCGCGCTACGTGGCGAAGAACGTGGTGGCCGCGGGCCTCGCCGACAAGTGCGAGGTGCAGATCGCCTACGCGATCGGCGTCGCGAAGCCGGTCGGCGTGCACGTGAACACCTTCGGCACGGGCAAGGTCGACGACGAGGTGCTCGGCAAGTACATCCTCGCCAACTTCGACATGCGCCCGAAGGCCCTCATCGAGGAGCTGAACCTCCTCCGCCCGATCTACCTGGCCACGGCGGGCTACGGTCACTTCGGCCGCAAGGAGTTCCCCTGGGAGAGCACCGCGCGGGCCGCCAAGATGGCGGACGACCTCGGCGCCAAGGCGAAGTCCAACGGCAACGGCAAGGCCAAGGCCAAGGGCGCCGCCCAGCCCACCGCCTGAGCCACGGCTCGACTCCCCGAAGCGCGCCCCGCGAGAGCCGGGCGCGCTTCGGCGTTTGTGGGCGCGAGCGCGGGTAGGGGCGCAGCCAACTCCTCGTTCATGCCGTGCTCCCTTCGGTCGCGTGGCATGGGCACGCGGGCGCTCTCCCGCCGTGGCCTCGAGCGCCGAGCGGGTGTACTCTCTGCGAGATGGGACGTCGGGGGCACTTGCGCGCGACGCGGGTGGGGGCCGCGCTCCTCACGCTCTCGCTGGCCGCTCCGGCGCGGGGCGCCACGTTCGACGCGGCGACGGGGAAGGTTGTCCTGGCGGGTGGCGCCGCGCGCGGGCTGTCGTTCGACGATCCCGACGGACTCCTGGCCGCGGGCGCGCGCCTCGCCAGCTTGCGGTCCGACGGCTCGTTCTCCGTCGAGCGGGCCCCGGCGACGGCGAGCGCCCTCGACGCTCTGCTCGAGCGGGGGGAGGGCGTGGCCCTCGAGGGCTCGGGCGCCCTGCGGGTCGGCGCGAGCGCGGTGCTCCTCTTCGACGCCGCCGCGCTGGCCCCGCTCGCCAACGCGCGCTTCGAGGTGACCCTCTGGGCGCGCGCCGAAGGGGCGGCGCCGGCGCTCGCGGTGCTCTACGGCCGCACGGACGAGGCCGCCGCGGGCACGCGACCGTTCGCCACCGTGCGCGGGATCCCCACCGGGCGCGAGACCTCGGACGGGTGGGTCGAGTTCACCACCGGCCCGCTGGATGGCAGCGTGTTCGGGATCGGCGCGCGCGCCGTCGCGCTCTTCCCCCGTCGCGCCGGCACCGCCGCGTCCTTCCTCGTGGACGCCCTCGAGCTCCGAAAGCTGGACGGGGCCATCACCCCGTCGGCGGCGTGCACGCAGGACGACGTCGACACCACCTGTGGTGCGGGGACCGACTGCCTGTACGGCCGGTGCGTGCCGTCGAGCGTGACGTGGGGCGCGCTGCCCGCGCCGGCGCACCGCGAGGAGCTCGCGGCGATCTGGACCCACCTCGTGACCCAGGTCCAGGGCGACCGCGCGGCCGTCGCGCGGGGGACCCGCTTCGGCGCGGAGGCGTCACGGCTCGCGCGCGAGGCGAGCACCTCTCGGCAGCTCCTCGGTGGCCTCGGGCGGCTGGTCAACGAGCTGCGCAACAAGCACACCACGTTCGGCGTGCCGGCCCGCGTGACCGCGTTCGCCCCCCGGCCGTACGCCCGCGACCTCGGCCTCGGGTGCTTTGGGCTCGTGGAGGCCGACGTCCTCGGTGGTGGCCTCGCGTACGCGGTCTTCCGGGCCACGCCAGGCGGACCGCTCCGGGACGGTGACGTCCTCACGTCGATCGACGGGCTCTCGCCCAAGGTGTGGGTGGAGAGGCACTATCCCGCGCTCGCCTACTCCCTGGGGAACGACCCGCGGTCCGACGCCGGCTACAGCGCGACGGCGCTCGCGGAGCTGCTCGTCACGCGCGCGCGCACGATCGAGCTCGCGCGTTGCGCGTCGGCCACGGAGTGCGACGGCCCTAACCGCGCCGCTGTGCGCGTCGAGGTGGGCGACGCGGCCTACCGCGGCCTGATGGATGGGAGCCTGGCCGCGTCGTTCTCTTGTACGCCGCGCCTCCGTGACGCGGTGGCGAGCCCGCGCGGGCGCCTCGCCGACGGGACGGACGCCGTCGATCGCGAGGTCGCCCCCAGCGGCGAGGTCTCGGTGCAGTTCGACGGGTTCAGCGGGACGACCGAGTGGGTCGAAGCGATGAAGGCCGTCTTCGACGCCCGGCCGGAGCGCGTGCTGATGGACGCGCGGGTCGGCAACGGAGGGCAGTTTGCCACAGTGAAGTCTCTCCTCGCGCTGCTCCGCGGCTCGGCGGACGGCGCAGGCTTCGTGTCGATCGGCCGCGGCGGCCGCGACGACATCGATCCGCCCCGCCTCTTCGAGCTCGGCCGCCCGTGCGCGACCGCGAACGACACCATGGCCTGCTACGCCCTCTCCTTCGAGAGCGCGTTCACCGCGGCGTCCCAGGTGCCGCCGGGCGCCTCCACGAAGATCGCGTGGCTCAACACGAACGACGTGTCCGCGAACGACTACATGCCCCGCCTCCTCAAGGGGCGCGCGCGCCTCCGTGTCTTCGCACCGCACGCCACGGCGGGCGCGTTCGGCCTCCTCGTCACGTTGCCGGCGCTGCTCCCTGGCTACCGGACGGCGACGATTCAGGTGCAGGATACACGTTTCGGCGTCGACTACGCCCAGGCGGCAGGGGCGCAGTGGGAGAGCGGCCGCGGCGTCGAGCCCGACGAGGTGGTCGTCCAGACGCTGTCCGACCTCCTCCGCGGCGAGGACACGCTGCTCCGCGTGGCGCGCGCCTGGCTGGAGGCACCATGAGCCGCCCGGCCCTCGTCGCCCTGGCCGTCGCCCTCGTGGGCTGCGCGGCGGAGCCCCCAAGCCCGGCGCCCACCCCGCCCACGCCGCCCGCGGTGACGCCCACGGCCCCCACGGGGAGCGCGCCGGCCGTCAAGCGCACGCTCGTCACGCGCGGCCTTCGCGTGGGCCCCCCGGAAAACCTGCTGCTCGACCCGGGCTTTTCGACCGCGGAGCAGGGCCAGCAAGGGGCTGGCGGTTTCCTCGGTTACTTCACCAAGGACTTCAGCCGCTACACGATCGAGACGCGCGTCGACTCGGCCTCCCCGGCACGCCTCGGCGCGGTCGCGATCATGCTCGATCCGAAGGGCACCGACGCGAGCGCCCGGAGCATCGCGCTGGTCGCCCGCTTTGGCGGCGGCAAGGGCCCGTTCAGCGCGGAGCTGTGGGTCGCCTCCCTGGACCCGAGCGGCTCGCCGCGGGCCTTCCCGGCGGACCCCGGCTTCACCGCGACCCTCACCCACCCGGGAGACTCCATCGCGGTGGACCTCTCGCGCGATCCGACCTCGAGTCGTGTGGCGAGCGGTCGTGAGTGGGTGCGCTACGCGGGTCGGCTCGAGCGCGATCTGGTCGGCGGGGGGCTCCTCATACTCACGACCGCGCGGCCTGGCGGGGTCGAGCTCGCGGCGCCCGTGGTGGTGGCTGCCCCGACGCTCCCGGGGCCGACGGCGTGGGGCCCACGGGCCGCCGAGCGGCGCCTCCGTCCGGAGGAGCGGGCGCTCGTGGTGGCCGTAGGCGCGGCCGAACGGGCGGCGCTCGGCGTGTCGGTCGGGCGGTGAGGGGAGGGGTCGAGGCCGCCGAGCACAGCGTGCGCGTCAGACGAGCGCGAGGGCGAGGTCCTTGTTAAAGTGCGCGCTCAAGGAGCCGGCCCCGATGACCCGTGAGAACCCTGTCACCCGTCCCCGCGACCGCAAACCGCTGCTCGTCCGCACCTCCGTGCGGGCTGGCACCTCCTCCCTCGTCGACGGGAACGCCGGCGCCGACAACTCCTTCGGCCTGCGACCGCGCGCGTGGAGCCCGGACAACGGGATCGGCAACATCCAGGTCTGAGCGTCGCGTCACGCGCGACGGACACCGGGCTCCCCGCGTCAGCGACGGCGGCCTCCCTCGAGCCGCTGCGGCGCTTTCCCTCGCCGGCGCGCACCCCTACGCTGCGCGCATGCCCACGCGCCGCGCGACGCGCCTGATCGCCACCATGTGCCCCTTCCCTGGCCCGTTCCCGGAGCCATGGCACGGCCTCCTGAGCACCGCGTACGGCGAGGGGCGGCGCGCGTACCACACGCTCGCGCACGTCGCCGAGGTGCTCCAGCACCTCCATTGGGCGCGCGACCTCCTGCCGGCCCCGCTGGTCGACGAGCCCTCCGTCGTCGTCGCGATCCTCTTTCACGACGCGGTCTACGACGCGCGCGCGAAGGACAACGAGGCCCGCTCGGCCGCGCTCGCGCGCGAGGCCCTCGCTGCGGCCCCCATCGCGGATCCGGCGCGTGTGACCGAGCTCATCTTGGCCACCGCCCGACACGGCGCGATCGACCCCGGCGGCGACCGGGATCTCGCGCTGTTCCTCGACTGCGACATGGCCATCCTCGGCGCCGCCGAGGCCCGGTACGACGCGTACGAGCGCGGCGTGGCCTACGAGTACGCCGAGGCCTACCCGCCGGCTGCGTTCCGCGAGGGGCGGGCCGCGTTCCTCGAGGCCCTCGCCGCGCGCCCGCGCCTCTTCGCGACCGCGCTGTTCCACGACACCTACGACGCGACCGCGCGAGCCAACCTGCGGCGCGCAGGGCGGCGATCGCGCCCGCCCCGGCGCCGAGCGCGCCGCGCACGCCGTGACGCCGCGCCCGCCGCCTCAGTAGGTCACGACGGTGCGGATCGA
>CAZHGG010000412.1:0-5955 GCA_964531755.1 uncultured Polyangiaceae bacterium | reverse complement strand
GGCCTGCTCGCGCGCGCGCTCGCGCTCGCGGCGCAGCGCCCGCGCGAGCTCCTCACCGAGGTCTTCGCGCACGTCGCGGATGGCCACCACGACGACGTCGCCCGCGCCCCACTTCACCCGCTCGACGGGGAGGGCCGCCTCCGCGTCGTCCACGGCCTGGGCGGGCGCGCCGCCGCGGGGGCCGCCGACCGCGAGCGTGACGAGCTTCCCGCCGCGGAGCACGATCGCGGGGACCGCGGCCTTGGCCTCGGAGGCGACAAAGCCGAGCTGCTCGATCTGTTCGATCGGGAGCCCGGCGAGCGGCACGTCCGCGAGCGAGAGCAGGACGTCGCCCGGCACGAGCGGCGAGGCGACCCCCTCGGCGAGCGCCACGCCCACGGGCGTGATCTCGCTCTTGGTCCAGAGCGGGTGCGGGGCGTGCGCGGCGAGGTCCACGTCGTACACGCTCGCCTCCTCGTCGTAGGGCGCCCACGCGCCGTGGGGATCGACGAGCGGCACGTACGCGCGCACGGCCGCCGACAGGACCATCTCTCCCCAGGCCCGCGCGGCGAGCGGCGGGAAGAAGCGCTCGCGCGCCCCGTCGGCGAAGGGCTTGCCCTCGGGCCCGACCGCGCGCTCGAACCCACCGACGCGGAGGCCGAGCTCGCGGGCGGCGACCTTCGCCTCGCCGGCGGCCGGCAATGGCGCGCTCGCCGCGGAGAGGTCGGCCGTGGTGGCGGCCGCGCGGCCCGCGTCGAAGAGCGCGCGGAGCTCGTCGACCCACCGCGCGAGGACCTCGCCCGAGGCGTCCGCGGCGTGGCATCCGCGCGCGTGGCGCGGCTGCAACTCCGGCAGCAGACGGCGCAGCTCGGACGCGAGGGCGTCCCGCGGGGCGTCGGACGCCACGCTCCAGAGCGCGTGAGGGTCGAGCCAGTCGGACGCCGACTCCACGAACGGCCCCGGCTCGACGCTCGAGGGTGGCGTCGCCATATTCCCCTGAACTTGCGCGATGATACGGCGCGCGTCGTCGCACCGCAGCGCGCTCGGTCGGCCGCTCGGGGTGTGGAAGGCGTACCCGGGCGGGTCGTCGTCCTCGTCGGCGGGCTCGTCGGGTGGGGCCACGGGGCCCGCCTTCTGCTCCACCACGCGGACGGTGGGCGCGACGGCGACGCGCGCCTCGTGCCGCGCGTACAGCCCCGCGCACACGGCCGCGGCGAGCGCGACCGAGGCGAGCGACACGGCGGCGACCTGCGACGACCTCACGGGAGGGAGCGTACCAGCCGGCGCGGAGGCGGGCCGCTTTCTTGGCGAGGCCGTCCCGCGAGCCCTAGGAGGCGCGCGCGATCACGCCCGGCGCGAAGGCGCCGAGCTCGCGGCGGAGCTTGCCTCGCGCGCGCTCCTCGATCTGACGCACGCGCTCCTTCGAGACGCCGAGGCGCGCCCCGAGGGCCTGCAGGGTGGGCGGGTCGTCGGTCATGATGCGCTCGCGCACGATGAGCTCCTCGCGTGAGCTGAGGGTGCCGAGCGCTGCCTTCACGTGCCCGTAGGCGCGCGCCTGCTGCTCGCTCGCCGAGGCGCTCTCCTCGGGCGTCGGCTCGGGCGAGCCCAGGCGCTCGACCATCGGCGGCTGGTCCTCGAGGCTGGCGTCGAGGCTCGCCTCGCGGCCGGCGAGGACAGGGAGCAAGGCCGCGATCCGCTCCGCGGAGAGCCCCGACGCCTCGCCGAGCGCCTCGGCGGAGGTGTCGCGCCCCGTGCGGAAGGCGCGGAGGGCCTTGCGCTCGCCCTTCGTGGTGCCCACGCGCACCACGCGGAACGTGCGCACGACGTACTCGCGGATCTCGGCGCGGATCCAGTAGGCCGCGTAGGTGGCCAGCCGGCAATCTTTGCCGGGGTCGAACTTGGCCGCCGCGCGCAGCAGGCCGATGTTGCCTTGCTGCACGATGTCCTCGAGCGGCACGCCCCACCGCCGGTACTCGAGCGCGATCGACACGACGAACGGGAGACACGCCGACACGAGCTGGTCGCCGGCGCGCCGATCGCCGGCGAGGAAGCGGAGGGCGAGCTCCTGCTCGGCCTCGCGCGTGAGCGGCTTCAGCGCCGCGAGCTGCTGCCTGTAGAACGGAAAGCTGCCTTCTTGGAGTGCCGAGCCCATAGGAATACTCCTGTCTCGTGGGGGCCCGAGCAGAGGCGAGTGAACCGGATCGGCGCGGAGGCGCCGGAGAGGCGTGGCGCGCGGAGGGCGCGCTCTCTCGTAGGAAGCCCGCGCGCGGCGACGCGACGTCGGGAGGGTTCGGAGGCGAGGTGGTTCACGTGGGCTGCTCGGGCATTAAGCCCCTGGAGCGGCGGGAGGCCGCGCGGGGAACGCACTCCCCCTTGCACCGCGAGTGCCACACGGGATGTCGGCGCGAAGTGGCGCGCGGGGCGGGCGCCGGCCGTGCAGATGCGCAACTGGGACGGCGCGGGTGAAGGCGCGACGAAAATTCTGCGCGCTCGGCGGACGGCGAGCTCGAGCGTAGGCCGCCCGGGGGCCACACGAGCCGAGGGGGGAAAAAAATCTACTGCCGCGCGCCGAGCGGGGCGAACAGGAGCTCCACGTCGTCTTCGGTGAGCGCGGCGCTGCCCTCGCCCTCGCCGAGGATGGCGTCGGCCACCGTGCGCTTGCGGCGCTGGAGGCGGAGCATGCGCTCCTCGACGCTGCCAGCGACGTAGAGGTGATGCACGAACACGGGGCGCGCCTGGCCGATGCGGTACGCCCGATCGGTAGCCTGCGCCTGCACGGCGGGGTTCCACCACGGGTCGTAGTGGATCACGGTGTCGGCACCGGTGAGGGTGAGCCCCGTGCCGCCGGCGCGGAGGCTGATGAGGAAGACGTCGACCTCCTCCTTCTCGAAGCGCCCGATCGCCTCCGGGCGATCGACCGTGCTCCCGGTGAGCGTCGTGTAGCGCTTGCCGCGCGCGGCGAGCGCGCCCTCGAGCAGCGTGATCATGCTGGTGAACTGCGAGAACACGAGCACCCGGTGGCCGTCGGCGAGCAGCTGCATCATGAGCTCGTCGAACACGCGCAGCTTCGCCGACTCCTCCGCCGAGGCGCCGGTCATCTGGACGAGCCGCGGATCGCAGCAGACCTGCCGGAGCTTGGTGAGGGCGCCGAGGATGGGGATGGTCGAGGCGGAGAGCCCCTTCTTCTTGATGAGCTTCCGGACCTCGGCGTGCGCGGCCACGCGGATGCTCTCGTAGAGCTCGCGCTGCTGGCCGCGCAGCTCGATCGGGCGGTGGAGCTCCGTCTTGGGCGGGAGCTCCTTGGCCACCTCGGCCTTCGTGCGGCGCAGGATGTAGGGCGCGAGGACGCCGCGGAGCGCCTCGAGACGATCCGCGTTGCGCTGCTTCTCGATGGGGAAGCGGTAGAACCGGGAGAAGTGCAGCTCGTCGCCGAGGAGACCAGGGTTCAAGAAGTCGGAGAGGGCCCAGAGCTCACCCAGGTGGTTCTCCACCGGCGTGCCCGTGAGGCACAGGCGGTGCTCGGCGCGAATGGCGCGGACGGCCCCGTGAGCGCGGCTCTTGTCGTTCTTGATGGTCTGCGCCTCGTCGAGCACGAGGATGGAGAACGCGTGCTCGGCGAGCTTCTCCTCGTCGCGGATGGCGACGGGGTAGCTCGTGACGACGAGATCCGCAGTGTCGAAGCGCGCGTAGGCCTCGGCGCGCTCGGGGCCATGCAGCGGCACGACCCGGAGGCGCGGGGCGAACTTGCCGGTCTCGCGCGCCCAGTTGTTGACCAGGCTCGTGGGCGCGACGATGAGGGCCGGGCGCGTGAGCAGGCCGCGCTGCTTGAGGAGCGCGAGGTGGGCGATGGTCTGGAGGGTCTTGCCGAGGCCCATGTCGTCCGCCAGGACGCCGCCGACGCCCTGGTCGACGAGGTGCTGGAGCCAGGCGAGCCCGTCGCGCTGGTAGGGGCGGAGCTCGGCGCGGAGGCCCTCGGGCGCGTCGACCGGCGGCGGGTCGCCGAGGCTCGCGGCGTCGCGCCAGGCGTCCCGGAGCGCGCCGGTGAAGCGCAGCTCGGCGTCCTCGGCCTCGAAGAGCTCGTCGAGGTGGCCGAGGGCGCCCGCGCGCTGCGGCGGCACCGGGAGCGCGCCGCGCTCGAGCGGCTTGCCGTCGTAGAGCTCGGCGAGCACGCGGAGGATGGCGCGGAGCCGCGCTGTGGGGATGGCGAGGAAGACGTGCTCCTTCACCGGGACGGCCACGCACTTGCCGGCGCGCCGGGCGATGTCGGCGAGGCCCTCGCCGGTGCCGCTCTTCTCGAGGAGATCCAGGAGGGCGGGCAAGAGAGAGACGCGCTGCCCGCCGAGCTCGATCCCGAGCTCCACGCCAAACCAGTCCTCGCGATCGGCGCCGCGCTCGCGTCGCTCGACCGCGTCGACGTCGGCGTACCAGCGCTCGGGCTCGACGGTCTTCCACTCGTGGGCGTCGTCGACCACGACGCGGAAGCCGAGGCGGCGGAGCTGGGGGACCACCGCGCTCTGGAAGGTGCAGTAGTCCGACGCGGTGCCCTCGCACGCGATCACGTAGTCGGCGTGGACGCCCGGCGCGGCGGCCATGTCGTCGAGGCACGAGAGGTCGAGCACGCCGAAGCCCTCGATGAGGCGGCGCGCGCGGAGCTCGGCGGCGCGGTCGCGCACGGCGCACGCGTCGTCGTCGTCCTCGTCGTCGTCCGAATGCGCGGGAAGCACGAGGCCGCCGTAGTCGAAGGAGAGCGCGAGCAGCGGCATGCGCGTGGTCTCGTACGACGAGCTGAGGCCGCTCGTGCGGTGCGAGACCACGTCGTCGGTGAAGATGCGCAGGCAGGGTACGGGCGCTCCCTCGAGCCCGGCGCCTCGCGCGTGGCTCGTGCGGACCCGCAGCTCGCTCGGGGGAGCCGAGGAGGCGGGGCGCGCAGGGGGGCGGGAGCGTACGGGAGGGGGCTGCTCGAAGGCGCGCGTGGCCTCGGAGTCGTGGACGATCACGACGGAACTTAGATCACATCTCCGCGCGCTCTGTCGAATGTAGAATGCACAAAAGAACGTTCTCGGGTATTCGTGGATCGTTCGACGATGCTTGCAGCCCTCACCTTCTCGTCCGAGGCCCGCCGGAGCCCCGTCTCGCGCCTCGCAGGGGCCCGGCCCACCCCTCCTCGCGGTCTCGGCGAGAGCCCCAGAGCCCCCGCGCTCGGGGCGTGGTTCGTGGGCGCGGCGCTCGTGGGGGCGGTCGGGTGCGGACCGAGCTTGCCCATCCCGCGGGAGCGGCTCACCACCGCGGAGGCCGAGCTCGCAGAGGCCGTGCGCGCCGGCGCGCCGCGCGTGCCAAAGGCGAAGGAGTCCTACACCGCGGCGGCCGCGCGCATCACCCGCGCGCGCGCCTTCATCCGGGAGGGGAGGAACGGTGAGGCGTCGCTCTTGCTCTTGCGGGCCGAGTCCGACGCGTCGCTCGCGGCGGCGCTGGCGCGCGAGGGTGTGGCCGAAGAGAAGATCGCCCGCGCGAAGGCCCTCATCGCCGAGGAGGAGCGCCTCCAAGGAAAGAGCGCGCCGTGACGCGCCGCGACCTACGCGCGCGTTCGACGCGTGCAGTCTACATGCACACGCCCCTCGCGGCGTTGCTCGCGCTCGCGGCGACCATCGGAGCGTGCGCGCCCGTGCCCGCGCCCCGCGAGCTCACGGAGGCCCGCGCGGCGTTCCAGCGCGCCCAGTCGTCCGCGGCCGACGCCCCCGTCGAGCTCGACCAAGCGCGCCGGGCGCTCGCGGAGGCCGAGCGCCGCTTCGAGGAGATCGGCGCCGAGCCGGAGGTGTCGAGCCTGGCCTTCGTCGCCGACCGGCGAGCGCAGCGCGCGGAGAGCGCCGCGCGGCGCGTACGCCTCGAGCGCGAGCTCACCGAGCTCGCCGTCGCGGCCGAGGAGCGCGCGCTCGCGCGCGACGCGCGGGCCCGCGAGGCCGAGGCGAAGGCCCGGGC
>CAZHGG010000411.1:0-5957 GCA_964531755.1 uncultured Polyangiaceae bacterium | reverse complement strand
GGCGCGAAGAAGTAGTTCGGCATGAACTTCACGATGAGCGCGATGTTCACGTGGACGGTGCCCTCGAGCTTGGGCAGCGCCCGGATGTCGCGCGCCGCCATGTCGAAGTAGGTGTCCTTCTCGAAGCCCTTGGCGGCGATCACGTCCCAGAGGAGGTTGATGACCTCCTCGCCCTGGGTGGTGACCTTCATCTTCATGACGGGGTTGTAGAGCAGATACCGCCGGTCCTCGGCGGAGGCGGCGCGGAGGTAGTCGGCCGCGCGGAGGGCGAAGAGCTTCATGGCCACGAGGCGCGCGTACGCGTCGGTGAACATCTGCTTCACGTGCGGGAAATCGGTCACGTACATGTTGTAGAGGCGCCGATTGGCCGCGTGGTTGATGGCCTCGTAGAAGGCGTGCGTGCACATGCCGATCGACGCCCACCCGAGGTTGTATTTGCCAATGTTCACGGTGTTGAGGGCCGCGCTCCACGCCTCCTTGCCGCGCGAGAGGATGTCGCCCTCGGCGACGGGGTACTCGGCGAGGGAGTACTCCGACACGTACGACTGACTGGCCACGACGTTCTTCACGAGCCGGTAGCGCGGGTGCTGGGTGTCGACCGCGAAGAAGACGTAGTCGTCGGTGCCGGCGATCTTGCCGAAGGTGGAGAGGATGGCGGCCTTGTTGCCATTCCCGATGTAGTACTTCTCGCCGCTCGCCAGGTAGCCGCCGCCAGGCTGCGGGGTGAGGATCATGTCGGTGGAGTAGATGTCGGCGCCGTGCGCGCGCTCGGAGAGGCCGAAGCCGAAGATGCCGCCCTGCGCGAGCGCGTCCCGGGCCTTCTCCTTCAGCGCCTTGTTCGGGCTCATCCAAATGGGCCCGAGGCCGAGGATGGAGACCTGCCAGGTGTACCAGTAGCAGAGGCCGTAGAAGCCCAAGATCTCGTTGAACTCGCAGTTTCGCCAGGTGTCCCAGCGCGCGTCGGAGCCAAGGCTCGCCTCCGGGGTCGGCGTGAGGAGGGTGGCGAAGACGCCGTTCTCCTTCACGAAGCCGAGGAAGTCGTCGTACCAGGTGCGCGCGAGATCGTCCTCGCGGAGTCGCGCCTTCCCCTTCGCCTCGAAGAACGCGACCGTGCGGCGCATGATGTCGGCGGAGCGCTCGTCGGGGTAAGGGCGCGTCAGGTGCTTGGGGTCGAGCAGGAGCCGGGGCGTCGTCATGCCCGGCATGTTCGCCTCGAACGGCGAGCGGGGGAAGCGCAACCGCGTGGAGGCGGCGAGCCGAGGGGCTCGGTCGCGCGCCCTGGGTGAGCACCCGAGCGCGACTCGCGGCCACGCCCCGCGGATCACGCCTCGAGCTGTCGCCGGGCCGCCTCGCAGACCCGCGCGTTCTCGACGCCATCCTCGCCCGGACCGAGGGGTCGCGCCGGATCGAGCACGCAGGCCGAGAAGTGCTCGATCTGGTGGAGGAAATGGTTGGCGCCAGGCAGAAGCCAGGTCTCGCGGGCGCCCGCGCGATCGAGGTGCACTCGCGTGGGGTCGAAGTGCGTGACCACGGGCTGCTCGAGGGTGAGCACGCCGTCGGTGCCCGTGATGCGGACGCCCTGCGAGGCCGCCGCGACGAGGCTCCCCGCCGCGGTCGCCACCACGCCGGACGGGAAGCGCAGCGCGACCACCGAGGACGCGTCCACGTCCCCGCGGCGGGTCCCGAGCGCGCGCACGTCCTCCGGCTCCTCCCCGGTGAGGAACCTCGCGAGATCGACGCCGTACACCGTGACGTCGTAGAGCGCGCCCCCGCCGAGGGCGCGCGACCAGCGGTGGTCGGTGGTGCCGGCGGCCCCGGTGAGCCACGTGTCGATCGCGCGGAGCTCGCCGACCGCGCCCTCCGCCAGCAGGCGCCGCACGCGCGTCCACTGCGGGTGGTGCCGCACCATGAAGCCCTCCATGAGCCGCACGCCGGCCTCCTCACACGCCGCGCGCATGCGGAGCGCCGCCGCGAGGTCGAGCGCGAGGCTCTTGTCGCAGAGCACGTGCTTGCCCGCGCGCGCGGCCGCGATCGTCCACGCCTCGTGGAGGCCGTTCGGGAGCCCGATGTACACGGCGTCGATCGCGGGATCGGCGAGGAGCACAGGGTAGTCGGCGTAGACGACCTCGGCCCCCGCTGCGTCCGCCGCGCCGCGCGCCGTCCCCGCCTTCCGCGTGGCGATCGCGCGGAGGCAGGCGTTCGAGGCGCCGTGGAGCGCGGGCGCGTGCGCCCAGAGCGCGATCCGCCCGCCGCCGAGGATGCCCCATCGAACCCTCGCGTTCGTCGCCATGAGGCCCCGTAGCACGTCCCCGAGCGGCGCGACCACGGCGAGCCTCGTGTACGACACGGCCACACACACTCACGACGCGCCCCGTGCGCGTGGCACGCCGCCGCGCGAGCCGCGCGGCGCGTCGGGCACCCTCAGCCGCGCGCGGCCCGCGAATACTCCGCGACGTCCACCCACGACATGCGGCCGAAGCCGCCGACGTAGCGGACGACGCTCGGCCGGAGGCGGTAGAACGCGAAGTCTCGGAAAGAGACATACGCCGCGGCGGCGGGGTGCACGGCGAGGTAGGTCGCGAGCGCCGCCTCCGCCTCGGCGCCCGCGAGGCGCTCGCCGACGCCGACGAGCGTGAGCCGCTCGGCGGCGAGCGGGTCCGCGCCCGCGACGCCCGGCCCGAGCACGAGCACCGACGCGTTCGGGCACGCGAGCAGGTTCTGCGTGTGCTCAGCGAGCTCGGAGAGCAACAACAGCGGCCGACCCTTGGGATCGAACGCGACGGTCACGAGCGAGCCGAAGGGGAAGCCCTCCGGCTCGCGAGCGAGCGTGGACAGCGTGGCGGTGCGCGCCGCCGCGACGAGCGCGCGGCAGCGCTCGGCGTGGGTCGGCACGCGGGGGACCGGCTCGTCGGAGGCGTTCGCCATTCGGTGCATCCTAGCAGGGTGCTGGAAAACTCCCGTCGCGGGCGGCGCCGAGGCATCGGCGCTGAGGCACCGCAGCGGGGCCAACGCAGGGGTTCCGCCCGTGCGCTGCGCCCCGCGGGTCACGACCGCCATTGCCAGCGGGCGGCGCCGGTGTAGTCTGGAGGGTGCGCGCCTCGCCGGCACGGGCGAAGCGCAGGAGGTGCGTCGATGCGAGTCAAGACGAAGATCACGGCTGGGGTTGGCACCGCGACCGGACCGCGCCCCGAGGGCGGCACGCGCCCGGGCTGATTCACCGCGCGCGCTTGGCTCGCGCGCCGAGCGCGGCCTTCTTCTTCGCCTCGTACGCGTCCGCGTCGGGCGCCTCGCCGAGGGACCACGCGCGGAGCGCGGGCGCGACGAACGCCGCGTACGCCGGGCCGAGGCGCAGCGCGAGGAACTCCGCGTAGAGGTGCTCGACGACCTCCTCCACCTCGCGGAGCAGGTGCATGCGCTCGAAGAAGCTCTCCTGCGCGACCACCTCGGCCTGCTCGAGCTCGGCCTCCACGCTCCGCTCGCGGGGCTTGCGCGGGCGGGCCGCCGGCGCGGCGTCGAGGGCGTCGCGCTCGGGCGCCTCCTCCGCGAGGACCGCGGGCAGGGAGACGGAAGCGAGGGCGAGGGTGTCGCCGACGAGCACGAACGACGCCTCGCGCTCGCCCTTCACGAGCCGAAACCCCGCGCGCTCGGGGGTCTTGCCGAGCAACAGCGACTCCTTGGCCTCGCGCGCCTGCGCGGGGAGGCTGCCCTTGATGCGCGTGGTCTCCTTGCCCGCGGAGAGCGAGAGCTCCTTCTCGATCCAGAGGCCGAACGGGCCGGTCGCGCGGGTGCTCAGCGTGGCCGACAGGAGCTCGGTCTCGAACCAGAGGTGGAGCAAGAGCTCGCGCCCGAGGAACCTGCGCTTCTCGACGCGCTCGTAGAGGTCCATGTCAGGCCCCCTTCCGTGCGCGCGGCGCGGGGGCGTCGTCGGCCGGGGCGAGCGTCAGGGCCTCCGCCGCCTGCCACTCGCTCTCCTGGGCGCGCGAGAGGCCGAGGCGGGCGGCGAGCGTGTACGGCGCCTCCCGCACGAGCTTGAGGGCGAAGGTCTTCTCGAAGAGCTCGACGAAGGCGGCCTGCGCGCGGGGCGACGAGCCGAAGAAGCGCACGGTCGACTCGCCGAGCGCCCACGACACGTCGTGCGCGCGCACCTGCGGCGTGAGGCCGCGGCGGAGGCGCTTCGACACGAGGTCCTTCAGCTCGGCCTTCTCCTTGCGGGAGAGGCGCTCGCGGCCCTTCTTCGTGAGGTAGGCGGCCTCGGCCTCGGCCACCTTCGCCTTCAGCAGCGCCCCGGGGATCGCCCAGCGGTCGGTGCGGAAGCCGAGGTTCAGGTATTCGTTGTAGAATACATCAACGTGCTCCAGCTCGAGCACGAACGGCTCGCCGACCTTGCACCAGCCCACGCGCTCAGCGTCGTCGTCGTCGGGCGCGAGGGGTCGCTGGAGCTTCTTTCGGATGTCGGCGAGGGCGCGGTCCCCGAAGCCGTCGGGGAGGTCCCCGGTGACGAAGAACCGCACATAGGTGAGCGAGCCGCGGAAGAGAGACACGGGCTCGGCCTAACAGAGGCGTCGCGGCGCTCCAAGGACTTCCCGCCGGCGCGCGCTTCTCCGCCCCCCGCGCTGCTAGGGTGCGCCGCCATGCCGACGGCGAGCGCCCACGACCGCGCGCACGAAGCGTTCCTCGCGACGCGGCGGTTCGGCGCGCTCGACGGCCTCCGGTGCCTCGCGGTCGTGCCGGTCGTCTGGCACCACGCCACCCCGCGGCCGCTCGACGGGGTGCTCGGGAAGGGGCCGCTCGGCGTCGACGTGTTCTTCGCGATCAGCGGCTTCTTGATCACCACGCTGCTGCTCCGCGAGCGGAGCGAGGCCGGACGCGTCGACGTGGGCGCGTTCTACCGGCGGCGCGCCGCGCGCATCCTTCCGCTCTACTACGCGGTGCTCGCGCTCACCGTGCTGCGCGCCGGGCTCTTCCTGCCGCCCGCGTCGCCGATTCGCGCGCACTTCTTCGCGAGCCTGCCCGCGTACGCCACGTTCACGACCACGTGGTTCGTCGACTTCGGCGTGCCACACCCGGTGCTCTTCGCGTACTCGTGGTCGCTCGCGGTGGAGGAGCAGTTCTACGCCGCGTGGCCGTGGGTCGTGCGCGGGTGGCCGGGGGCACGCGGGCGCTGGGCGTGGCTCACATGGGCCGCCTGCCTCGGGCTCACGGCGGTGTCGCTGGGCGCCGACGCGCTCACCGCGGGGCTCGCGCCGCCCTGGGGGGCGGTGGTGGCGCGCGGGCTCTCGGGCGTGCGCCTGCCGCTCGTGCTCGGCGCGGCGCTCGCGTGCATTCTACATACACCGGCCACGTTCCGCGCCGCGCGCGCCCTCTTCGGCTTCCGAGGGGCGCCGCTCGTGGCGCTCGGGCTGCTCGCCGGCGCGGTGCTCTCGACGGGGGTCCCGCTCGCGGCCACCCACGCGCTGGTCGTGCTGCTCGTGGCGACCTGCGTCGTCCGCGAGGACCACGCGCTCGCGCCGCTGCTCGCGCTCCCTCCGCTGCGCCACGTGGGCGAGGTGAGCTACGGCGTGTACATGCTCCACCTCGCCGCGCTCGCCGCCGTCAAGGGCGCGCTCGGCCCGGCGCGCGCGGAGGTGTGGGAGGGCGCGGCGGTCTTCGCGCTCGGGCTGCCCCTCGCCGTCGGGCTCGCGACCGCCTCTCACCGCGCGTTCGAGCGGCCGCTCCAGCGGCGCTTCGCCTCGCGGCGACCCGAAGCTCCTTCCCTCGGCCGCGGGGCTGGGTAAGCTCGCGGCGCGCCCGCGCGCGCCATCGCCAGGAAGAATGACCATGCATCATGCACGTATCGTGTCCGTAGGGCTGCTCGCCTGCCTGCTCCCCTTCTCGGCCCTCGGGTGCGACAAGCTCTTCAAGAGGGGCGCGGGCGCCGACGCGGCCGCAGAGGCCGGCGTAGTCGCGTCCGCCGCGAC
>CAZHGG010000410.1:0-5973 GCA_964531755.1 uncultured Polyangiaceae bacterium | reverse complement strand
GTGGCGCGCGGCCGGGCAGCGAGGAAGCGCGCGAAGGCGTCGCGCGGCACGGTGACGCCGGGAAATTCGCGCTCGCTCGCAGCCAGGGTCGCTGTCAGGTCCATCGACCCGTTGTCGGCGGGCGCGCGCCCCGCGTGGAGCGTCGCGGCGCACATGGCTGCTGCGCGAGGGGGAGCGCCGCGGGCGGCGGGCCCGCGAGGTCGACGCGCGGAGCCCCCGGGGCGCGCGCGGGGCGACCACGCGCCTCGAGGCCTTCATCTACGAGCCCACGGGACACGACCCGCTCGGCACTTACGTCGTCTCGCCGGGGCTCCACTTCGACGGCCCCGCCGATCCGCGCTTCGACCGCTTCTGCCGCATCCTCGCGCGCGCGGGCTTCCGCGTCGTCGCGCCGTTCTTGCCTTCGTACCTCGAGCTGCTCGTCACGCCCGAGGCGCCCGACGATCTCGAGGTGTGCGCCCTCGCGACGGCGCGCACCCTGCTCGCGCCCGGCGAGCGCCTCACGCTGTTCAGCATCTCCTTCGGCTCGTGGCCGGCGCTCGAGGTGGCCGCGCGACAGCCCGAGCTCGTCGACGCCGTGATCACCTTCGGCGGCTACGCCGACTTCCACGCGACGGTGCGCTTCTGCGCGGACGGCGTCGTCCACCTCCCGGCCGGCGGCCGCGAGCAGCGCCCGTTCGACCCGCTGAACCCGCCCGCGCTGTTCGTGAACCTGCTGCCGTGGCTCGACGTACCCGCCGAGGCGCACGAGGTCCTCGCGGAGGCGTGGCGCGAGCTCACCTACCGCACGTGGGGCCGCATGGAGCTGAAGGCCCCCGGGCGGCTCGCCCCGATCGTGGAGACCGTGGCGGCGCGCGTGCCCGAGGCGCAGCGCGAGCTGTTCCGCGTAGGGTGCGGCGTGCGGCCAGGCACGGCGGCGCTCGTGGGCGAGGCGCTGACGCGCGCCGGCGACGCGTTCGATTTCGCGAGCCCGCGCGACGCGCTGCGCAGGCTCTCGTGCCCGGTGGTGGTGTGCCACGGCCGCGACGACGACGTCATCCCGTGGACCGAGGCGGAGGCGCTCCACGCCGCCCTGGCGGGCCGCCCCTCACGCCTCTTCGTGACGGGCCTCTACGACCACACGGGCTCCGCGCTGCCCTCCCCGCGCGCTGTGGTCTCCGAGGTGGCGACCTTGGTTGGCCTCGCCCGCGTGCTCGCGGCCGGCGGCCACGTGCGGGCCCTCGTGCGCTGAGGGCGCGCGCCGCGCCAGCCGCGACGCGCGCCTTCAATCGACCTCAGGAGATCGTCATTCGCGACTTGTTGCGAGAGAGCCAGTCGGCGAAGGTCTGGAGCTCGGGGTTGAGCGTGCGGGAGAAGGCGAGATCGCGCGCACCGCAGAACTCCGCCTCGAAGTCGCGCTTGTACTGGAACATGTTGGCCAGATCGTCGGCGCCGGGGAAGCCGAAGGTGGCATACACCTCCGGGGGCATACGCGTAGGCCACGGGCTGCTCGAGGGCGCGGCCGAGGGCGGCGGCCATCTCCTCGCCGGTGAGGTGCTCGCCGGCGATCCCCACCGTCTTGCCCGCGAGCTCGGGCCGCTTGAACACGCCGTAGGCGCATTTACCGATGTCCTCGGCGGCGATGCCCGGGAGCTTCTTGTCGGCCATGGGGAGCACGAAGGCGAGCTTGCCGTCCTCGCCCTTCTTCGGGCCCATCCCGAACGACACGAGGTTGTCCCAATAGAACGACGTCGCGAGCATCGTCGTGGGCACTCCGGCGTCGGTGAAGAAGTGGTTCGCCTCTCCCTTGGCGTCGAAGTGGGGGACCTTGTACTTCTCCTTCAACGTGGGCATACGCGCGTCGGTGAGCGGCACTCGGAGGCGGGTGTCCTCGAGGGTCGACCACACCGCGTGCGACACGCCCGCGGCCTTGGCGGCCTTCGCGAGCGACGCGGCCTGCGCCATCTCCTTCTCCGGCGAGAAGTGCTCCCAGAAGTTCGTCAGGCAGAAGGCGCCGTACGCGCCCGCGAACGCCCTCTCGAGGCTCGCCTCGTCGTCGAGATCCGCGGCGACCACCTCGGCGCCGAGGGCCGCGAGCGCCTTCGCCTTCTCGCTGGAAGGGTCGCGCGTAATGGCGCGCGCCGCGAAGCCGCCGTCCTTGTCGGCCAGAATGGCCCGCACGAGCCCCCCGCCCTGCGCGCCGGTTGCGCCTGTCACCGCGATGATCTTCTTGGTCATGTCTTTCGCCTCCTGGTGGAGCCGGCACGGTACCACCGCGAGGTCCGCGGGAGGCCGCGAACGCGCGGGACGGGCTGCGCACGCAGCCCAGCCGTGGGCGCGCCCCGCTCACCACTGGTGGAGGTCGGTGGTCCCGTAGACGCCCACGGTCGGGGCCCCCTCGAAGAGCCCGCCGAAGCCCGCCTGCACCTGCGGATCGGAGTAGAACTTCTCGAGCGCGTCGGCGTCGGACCACACGTCGAACGCGAGGAACCCCGCGGGGGTCTCCCGCGAGAGGTAAACCACGTGCGCCAGGGTGGTGACCTGCGAGCGCCGCGTGCCCCAGTCGGTTGCGGGCAGAGAAGTCTTCATGGGTTTGGCCTCCGTCGAGGACAACCTGCCTCGCCCTGGCGGCGCGCGAAGCCCCCGAGCGTCCCGCGGTCCCGTCCCGTCGTCCCGAGGGTGCCGCGGCGCGCCCGACGAACCCGCGGCGCCGACTTGCTGCGGCTCAGCAGGCAGCCTGTGCCCATGCGATGAGGTCGGGGCGTACACGTCGACGAACGCGGCGCAGTTCGGGCTCGTCGGCGCGGTCGGGATGGTTGCGATCTACACACGAGCGCTCGCCCCGGCCGAGGCGGACCTGCGCCTGTCGTCGTCCGCGCCCGACCCTCGGGCGCCGGGAAGGTGGTCCGCGGGAGGGGTCGCGACGCGTGCACACGCCTGCGCCTAATGGACGAGAGGTGCGGCGCATGGGCGAGAGCCTCCCACCAATCTTCGGACAATCGCGCGAGAGGGGTGGCGAGCGGCCTCACTGCGTGTCAGTTGATCAGAGACGAACGACGGCACGGTCTCTTCAGGGTGATCTCCAGAGTGCATTGGGCTCGTTCGGTCGACACATCGTGAATCTCGGAGGAGTCTCGATGGCGTTAAGGGCAACCGCGAGGGCCGACCCGGCCTGACACGAACACGAGGGCACAGGAGGCCGACGCTCCGAGCGCACGTCTTAGGACGGACACTGCGACGAGCTGAGAGCTTCCCCCCGCATCCACGAGGACTTCGCCCTCCGGATGAAAACCAGGAGCCACGGCGACCGGGAGCTTCCCGCGTCCCCGTGGCTCTCTCCATTGGCGCTACGGCCGGCCGTTCTCTACCGGATCTGCCCGAACACGTCGCACCTGGCCCCGAGATCGCTCGAGGCCTCCATGCACGACACGAGCCCCCCAGTAGCGGCCCGCGGCCGCTCCCCGCCGGGCGGACTGGCCCGCGCCGAAGGGGAGAGCCCGTCCAATCACGGCCCGGCAGGAGCCCCCACGTCGTAGACGATCGCGAGGTCCTCGAACTCGATGTACGCGTACTCCCCCGTCGGCGCGGCGTACCTCGCCGCGCCGCGCGAAGGGAGGCGGAAGGGCCCCTGGGCGCGATACCCCCCGACCGGCGTCGACCAGCGCTGGGGCACGAAGGTGCGACCGTCGGGGGCGAGCGCGGGCCGGTCGTCGGACCAGAAGTCGACGAGCGCGCCCTCGTCGTCGAAGCGGAGCGTCGCGCGGACCGTGTGGGGCCCGGCCGGGTAGGCCGCCTCGACGGTGCGAGCGTCGAGCTCACGCCACACGACCTTCGCGTCGACGAGGGCCGCCGGGGCCATGAGGCACAGGTCGTTGAAGAGCGTCACGGTCTCGGTCCTCGTGAACTCCGGGCCTGAGCCCCCGGCGACCGGGAAGAGCGAGAGGAGCCGGACGCGCATCGAGGCCCCGCGCTCGTCGTACGCATGGAGACCGTCGACCGGGAGGCCACGCATGGTCGCTTGCATCCAGAAGAAGCGGGTGGCCGGATCGAGGAAGTTGTGCTGCTCGCCGGTGAAGTCCATCCATGGCGCGTCGGGGCCACTGCGGATCCGCCCCGTGAAGCGGACCCGGAACGCCCGCACGTGCGGGTGTCCGACGACGCCCACGTAGCGGAGGTACCGCTGCACCGGGGCCGGCAGCGGCGCCAGCTCGGCCTCGGTCACGGGGGGCGCGGCGGGGACGCGCGCGAGGCGGCGCGTGGTCTCCGCCTCGTACTCCGCGCGGAGCCCGAAGGGCCCCCACGCGGCGGCGCTGAACACGCAGACGAAGAGGGCGAGGAGGTTCGGGAGCGTGCCGAAGCGAGCGTCACGCCACGCCGTCGCGAGGGCGAGCTGCGACGCGACCACCCCGAGACCCGAGAAGAGCCAGCACCACCGGGACGCGGCAGAGAGCGCGACGGCCGCGGCGAGCAGCAGCGCCGTCGCCGCGAGCCAGATGAGCCCGCGCGGCCGCGAGATCGGGGTCTTCACCTGGGCGACGCGCGCGAGCCCGAAGGCCTTCGTGAAGCCGATGAGGTGGAGCAGCGCGTGGAGCGCGAGGGCGACGGCGAAGGCGTGGCGCATGTCCACTGCGGGGTACTCGATCCGCCGGGGCTCGCAAGGGGGCCGCGGTCGGCCTGGGACCGGTTTCCGGTGCGCGTGAAGCGCGAGGGCGCCGCGGGGTACATCTCGAAGAGCGACCCGCCGGAGCTGCTCCTCGAGGCCGTGCGCCGCGTCGCCGCGGGGCTTCCGCCGCGTCGTGGAGAACGACTTCGCCACCAACGCCGCTCTCCCGTTCGACGTCGGGGCGTACACGTCGACGAACGCGGCGCAGTTCGGGCTCGTCGGCGCCGTCGGGTTGGTTGCAGTCTACACGCGCCCGCTCGGCGTCCTGGAGGTCGCCGCGGGCGAGGCGGCCACCAAGGCGGCGTGGGGCATCCCGTAACGGTTCGTCACGCGCCCCGCGCGAGGTGCGCGACGAGCGCCTCGTTCACGAGCGCGGCGTGGCTGAGCGGCCCCGCGTGGCCGGCCCCGGCGATGACCACCCGCTCCGCGGTCGGGAGCGCCTCGAGGAGCACGCGCACCACCTCGCTCGCGGCGAGCGGCGTACTCTCGCCGGTGAGCAGGAGGGTGGGCGCGCGCACGACGGCGTAGGCGCTCGCGGGCGTGCGGTCGCTCAGGAGGGATGCCACCTCGCGCGCGACCTTGCGTCCGATTCGGAGGGACTCGGCGCGGGCCTCCGCCGGCAGCGTGTCCCACACGCCCGCGCCCGCCCAGTAGGTCGTGAACGCCCGGTACCAGCCGTCGGAGCCGAACGACGCCGGATCGGACAGCGCCGCGCTGGACGCGACGCGCGCGAGCTCGGCCCGCGCCTCGACCGTGTCGGCGCGGCCGCCCGCGGCGTCGTAGAGCACGCCGAACGCCACGGGATCGTAGACCGCGACCGTACGCACGAGGTCGGGGCGCTCGCGCGCGACGCTGAGCGCGAGGAGGCCTCCGTACGAGTGTCCGACGAGGTCGACCGTGGCGCCTCCGGCGCGCGCGCTCTCCGCGAGCACGACGTCCGTGACGGCGGCGACGTCGAGCGCGTGCTGAAACGGCGCGTCGTCGGGCCACGGCGGGTTCTCGCCGTACCCCAGGAGATCGGGGGCGACCGCGCGCCGCGTCCCCTGGAGGCGGGCCATGAGCGACCGCCACTGGCGCCAGGACATGCCGCTTCCGTGGAGGAGCACGACGGGCGACCCGGAGCCCCGCGTTTGGGCGGAGAGTGCCACAGGCCTCAACCCGGGACCGGCACGGCGGGGGCGCCGTAGAGCGGCACGACCGTGGGCTCCTGCGGGCCCGCGTCGGCGCCGCGCGGCGGCTCGCCGGGGGTCGTGACGGACGGAGAAGGTGGCGGGGGCTCGTGCGGCGGAGGGGCGCCGTACTTGGGCGCGCAGCTCACGGCCGCGGCGGCC
>CAZHGG010000409.1:0-6007 GCA_964531755.1 uncultured Polyangiaceae bacterium | reverse complement strand
GCGCGGCGGGCGCCTCGGCCGCGGCGGTGGCTCCCTCCTCGATGCGGCAGACGACGACCTTCAAGACCGGCACCACGTCGCCCTCGGCGACGAGCCGCGCGGTGATCCGCCCGGCGGCCGGGGCGGGGATCTCCTGGTCGGCCTTGTCGGTCGCGACCTCGAAGATGGGCTGGCCCTTCGTGACCACCTCCCCCTCGCGAACGAGCCACTTCGTGATGGTGCCCTCGGCGACGCTCTCCCCGAGCTGCGGGACGGTGACATCGATGATCATCCGGGTATTCCTCGACTTTCGGTAGACCGGCTTCCCTTCTAACGGCACGCGCCGCGAAACACAACGTGGGACCGGCCGCGCCGCGGCGGCTGGCGCGCGGGCCCGCGTCGGGCTGGGCGGGCGGTCGCTAGCTCAGGCGCCGACGCAGGCTCGCGACGAAGTAGCCGTCGGTGCCCTGCACGTGGGGCAGGAGGCGCACCGACGTGACGTCGGGGTCGAACACCCCGCCAGGGAACGGCGCGCGCTCCAGCGAGCCCGGTCCCGCCTGCCCCGCGAGCGCGGCCTCCACCACGTCCTCGGCCTCCTCGCGCAGCACGCTGCACACCGAGTAGACGAGGCGGCCGCCGGGCGCCAGGAGGGCCGCCGTGCGCGTGAGGATGCGGGTCTGGAGGCGGGCGAGCTCACCGAGCCCCTCGAGCGTGCGGCGCGCCCAGAGATCGGGGCGGCGACGCAGGGTGCCGACGCCAGTACACGGGGCGTCGACCAGGATGGCGTCGTAAGGCCCGGTCACGTCGCCCGCGCCGACGGCCCAGTCGACCGCGAAGGCCTCGCGGAGCGCCAGGTCTTGCGACGCGAGCTCCGCGCGGAGGCGCGCGAGCTTCGATGGGTGCAGATCGGCCGCGTCGCAGCCTCCAAGGCCCGCGGCCGTGCCGAGGGCCATGGCCAGCACCGCGGTCTTGTTGCCCCGCCCGGCGCACGCGTCGAGCACCCGCTCGCCGGGGACGACGCCGAGCGACAGCGCGATGGCCTGCGAGCCCTCCTCCTGGATGGCCACCCGCTCGCCCGCCGAGGCGAGCGCCGTGAGGAGCGCGCGCGGATCGCCGGCCCCCGCGACGAGCACGGCGAGCGGCGACAGCGCGCCCTCGGTGACCACCGCGCCGGGCGCGAGCTCGCGGACGCGCTCGACGACCAAAGGGCGGCGGGCCGGGCTCGCGACGCGCAGGCACACTGGCGCGCCCGCGGTGGCCGAGAGCAAGAACGCGTGGGCCGACTCGACGCCGAGCGCGCGCTGGAGGGCGGTCTTCAACCACTCGGGCGCCGACGCGACCTGCGCCTCGACGCGCTGCTGCGGCGTGGTCTGGGCCGCGCGCTCCGAGAGCCGCCGAAGCACGGCGTTGGCGAAGCTGGCCACGCGATCGCCGCGCGACCACCGCACGAGCGAGACCGCCTCGCTGACGGCCGCGAACGCGGGCACGCGGTCGAGGCCGAAGAGCTGGAAGCCGCACACGAGCAGGTGCGCGTGCGTCTCGGGATCGAGGTTGAGCTTCCCCCGCGAGGAGCCTCGCGCGAGCTCCGCGTCGACGAACGCCCGCATGCGGAGCGCGCCGTACACGAGCTCGGTGGCGAGGGCGCGGTCGCGCGCGTCGAGCTGGGCGGCGCGGCCGAGCTCGGCGTCGAGCACCGCCGCGGCGTACGCGCCGTCGCGGAGGGTCCGCGCGAGCACCTTGCCGGCGACGAGGCGGGCGGTGGGCGCGGGGGACGGGCGGCGCCCGCGGGCGACGTCGTTCGTCATGGCGTGCCCGTAGCGGAGAGCGCCCTCACTCCGACCGGATGCGAATCTGCGGGGGCGGGGTGAACGTGGGGCTCGTCATGCTGTACGGCTGCACGCGCACGACCGCCTTCTCGCACACGCCGAGCACGAGCCCGCCGCCGTTGGCCTTCGTGAGGCCCGGACAGTAGGGCGCGCCGCCGCGATCGGGATCCGGCGCGCTGAAGGCGCCGGCGCCGTCGGTGCCCTCAGCGATGGCACCCACGCAGCCCTCGCGCTCCGCCGTGGTCACCGGCACCGTGGCGCGCTTGTAGAACGAGATGAACGCGTCGTCGGTGCGCGGGTTCGGGAGCGGAGGCAGCACGCTCGAGCACACCCCCCAGGCGGCCAGCGTGACGGGCTGGCTCGTGCTGTTCTGCACCACCCAGTAGCGCACCGGGAGCACCGTCGCGCTGAGGATGCCCGGGCACCCGCCCGAGAACTCGAAGCCCGTCTCGGTGGGCGCCGTCGCGAAGGAGGTCTGGAGGGTGGTGGTGTTCCCGACCGGGCCGAGCTGGACGTTCACGCCGGTGGTGTCGCACCCCACGGTGAAGGTCGCGGCCGCGGACGTGCCGCCCCCTGGCGCCGGGCTCATGACCGTGATCAGCACCGCGCCCGGGTTGGCGAGGAAGCTCGACGCGAGGGTGGTCGTGAGCTGCGTCGCGTTGGTGTACGTGGTCGCCTGCGGCACGCCGTTCACGCGCACGACGCTGGCGGGCACGAAGCCCGTGCCGAGGACGCTGAGCGGGCGGTCGGGGGAGCCGACGGTGGCGCTGTTCGGCGAGAGGCTGGTGATCACCGGGGCCGGGTTCTCCACCGACACGCTCACCGCGGCCGAGGTGCCCCCGCCGGGGGTCGGGTTCACGACCCGAACCGCGATGGCACCCGCGGACACGAGCGACGCCGCCGGGATGGTGGCGCGGAGCGTGGTCGCGTTCACGAACGTGGTCGCTGCGGCGACACCGTCGAGGGTGAGCTGCGACGACGTGTAGAAGTTCGCGCCCGTGGCGGTGATCTGCGTGGCGCCCGCGCCGGCCTGGATGGCCGCGGGCGACACCGACGAGAGCGTGGGCGCGGCGTACTGGACGCGGAACACCGTGGGCGCCGAGAGCCCGCCGCCCGGCGGGGGGTTGCTCACCGTGACGGGGAAGTCGCCGACCGCCGCGAGCGACGCCGCGGGGATGGTGGCCGTGAGGCGCACACCGCTGACGTAGGCGCTCGTGATCGAGGCGCCGTTGAAGAGCACCGAGGTCGACGGCAGGAAGCCCGCGCCGTCCAGCGTGATCGCGACCGCGGGCCCGCCGACGTTCGCGGTCGCCGGCGTGATCTGCGTGAGCGTCACGTTCGGGTTCGTCACGGTGAACACGATCGCGCTGGACGCGCCCCCGCCGGGTGCGGGGTTCGTGACCTTGACGGGGAAGCTGCCCGAGGCGACCAGCATCGACGCGGGCACGGTGGCCGAGAGCTCCGTCGCGCTCTTGAAGGTGGTGGTGAGATCGGTCGTGCCCATGGACACCTTCGCCCCGGCGACGAAGCCGCCGCCCGTGAGCGTCACCGCGGTGGCCGGGGAGCCGGCGACGACCGAGAGCGGCGAGAGCTGGGTGAGGTCGGGCGTGGGGTTCTGCACCTCGAACGTCAGCTCCTTGCTCGCGCCTCCGCCGGGCGGCGCGGTGCCGACGGAGATGCGGAGCGTCCCGACGGCGGTGAGCTTGTTCGACGGGATGGAGGCGCGGAGCTCCGTGGCGCTCACGAAGGTGGTCGCGAGCTCGGCGCCGTCGAGCTGGATGACGGAGCGGGCGACGAAGTTGTTGCCGGTCACGACGATGTTCGGGCCGACGGCCCCCACGACCGCCCGGTCGGGGGAGACGGCGGTAGCCACCGGGACCTTGGCGACGTTCGGGTCGGTCGGCGGCGCGGTGCCCGTGCCGGTCGCGCTCGGTCGCGCCGTCACCGAGGGCGGCGTGGAGGGCTCGGGGGGCGCGCCGTCGACGCCTTCGACGCCGGGCACGTCGCTGCCACACGCGCCGACGGCGGAGCCCGCGAACGCCAGCGCGACCAGCGAGAGAACGAGCAAAAATCGGCCAAAAGTCACGCGCCTGGTGTTCATCGAGGGCTCCAAGCGCACGCTATGCCACACTTCACGACCCGTTGCCATGGACGCCGGCGCCCGCCGCGTCGGCGTTCTCGCTTCCACCCGGAGCGCGATACCGTACTGTGGGAGGTCACGGCCCCCACGGACCCGTCACCCACACTACCAACCACGCCCACGCGTCGGGACCAGACATGAGAACGCCTCGCTCGCTCGCCTCGCTCGCCACGCTCGCCACGCTCGCCCGCGGCGCCCGCCGCTCACGGCGCGGCACGACCGGCCTCGCCCTCGCGTCGCTCGCCTCCCTGCTGACCCTCGGCGCCCCACGCGTCGCTCACGCGCAGGCGCTGCTCTCGGAGTCGTGGGAGTCGAACAGCACGGCGCGGTGGGTCGCCTCGTCGGCGGTGAACCTCTACAACGAGACAGGCGCCCCCACCACGCTGCGCAGCTCGGTCGACGACGGCCCCACCGAGGCGTGCGCGGGGTACTACGCCCGCGAGACCGTCGGCCTCTCGGGCGGTCGGGTGTTCGCGAAGCCCCCGGTCACGGTGAAGCCCGACACCGACTACTGCCTCATGGCGTTCGTGCGCTCGAACGCCGACGGCGCGCCGTACGTGGGTATCAACTTCAGCCCGAACAACCCCTTCGGCGGCGGCCCGTCGACCGACGGCGAGTGCTGGCTGCTCGGGCAGGCCGGCTTCAACAACGGAGCCACCGTCGGCTCGTATTGCCCCCCCGGCGTGACCAGCATCGGCGCGAACCCCGAGAACGGCGCGATCGCCCCCGGCGGCACCACGTGGACCTGGGCGCGGCGCAACTTCCACACCCCGGCCGCGGGCCTCCCCGGCACGTTCGCCTACGTGAAATTCGAGCACTTCTGCGGCACGAGCGACTGCAACGCCGCCGTCCCCCCGGCGGTCGGCCCCGACTTCGATGACCTCCGGCTCGTCGAGGGCGCCTGCCCCGCCGCGCCGCCGGCGGACACGGCCCCGCACACCCCCTGCGCGGGCACGACGCCGGTGTGCACCCTGGGCGGAGGCGCCACGAACGCGCAGTGCCAAGACTGCAACGGCAACTTTGGGTCTGGCGCTTCGCGCGCGTGCCCGACGGCGGCCGCGAACCTCTGCGTGCTGGCGGGCCCCCAGAAGGGCGCGTGCAAGTCCCCGTGCTCCGGCGACTTCGGCACGTTGGGCGCGGCGCCGTGTGGCGTGACCGCGCCGTTCTGCCGGCCGCCGGGCGACCCGGCGGCGACCTGCGTGGCCTGCAACGGAGACGCGGGCAGCGGCTCCACCGAGGCGTGCCCCGCGGGCAGCCCCACCTGCTTCACCGCCGGCCCGAACGCGGGCGGGTGCGGCAAGTGCACCTCCAACGCCGACTGCGGCCCCGGGAAGCCGCGCTGCGACATCCCGACCGGGGCGTGCTCGAACACCTGCGCGATCGACGCCGACTGCGGCGGCCCGAAGAGCGGCAAGGTCTGCGACGCGAACACCTGCGCCGACGGCTGCCGCGCGCGCGACGGCAACACCTGCCCGGACGGGAAGAAGTGCACGTCGAACGGCACCGAGGTGGGCCGGTGCGTGGACGAGATCAAGGACAGCGACAACGACGGCCTCTCGGACGAGGAAGAGGCGAAGATCGGCACGAACCCCAACAAGGCGGACTCCGACGACGATCTCCTCGGTGACCTAGCCGAGGTCGGGCCCGATCGGCAGAAGCCCATCGACTCCGACGGCGACGGCATCATCGACGCGCTCGACACCGACGACGACAACGACGGCCTCGCCACGCGCGACGAGATCACGTTGGCGCGCGGGGCGAACCTCGGGATCGACGTCGACCTCGACGGCAAGCCGAACTGGCTCGACCCCGACGCGGACAACGACAGCGTCCCGGACGCGACCGACGGGACCGCCGACCAGAACCTGAACGGGAAGCCGGACTTCCTCGACGCGACCTGGCCCGCGGGCGGCGTGCCAGGCCCCACGTCGCGGCTCCCCGCGAACCTGAACCCGAACTACGACGGCAAGTTCGAGGGCGGCGGCTGCGTGGTGGCCCCGTCCTCGGTGTCCGACGGCGCGACCGCCGCGCTCGGCATGGCCGTGGGCTTCGCGGCCCTCGG
>CAZHGG010000408.1:0-6013 GCA_964531755.1 uncultured Polyangiaceae bacterium | reverse complement strand
GGCCTCGGGCGGGGTCGGGGCGCTCGCGGCGTCGGTCGGAGGGCTCGCATCGGGTGGCGGCGCGTCGGCGGGCGAGGGGTCCGAGCCGCAGGCGGCGAAGAGGCTCGCGCCGAGAGAGAGCGGGAGGAGCAGGCGTCGCACGACCGGAGCGTAGCAGGGCGCGCGCCCACGGCTCGCCCGCCCGCCCCGCTCGACTCGATTGAAGTCGGGGGGGCGACGAACTAGATTCCCCGCGGCGATGACGCGATCCCCCCCCAGCGCCCGGCACAGTGCGGGCACAAAACCACGGAAACATTCAGGTTTCCTGCGCTGGGTAGCCGCGGGCGTGCTCGCCCTCTCCCCCGGCCTCGTCGACTGCTACTCCACCGGCAACGGCTCGAGCCCGCCGCTCGACAGCCTCTATTTCCCCGTGGGCCTCGCCGTGTCGCACGGCGGCAACGTGCTCTACGCGCTGAACTCGGACTTCGACCTCCAGTACAACGGCGGCACGCTGCAGTCGTACGACTTGCGCCTCATCCGCAAGCACGCGCTGCTCACCATCGAGCGCCCGTTCGATCCCGCGCTGCCCCTCGCGAGGCCCGCGCCCACGCTGCCCGACGGGCGCACCCCCACCTGCGCCGACGGCGAGCTCATCGACCTGCGGCCCGACGGCACCAAGCAGCCCCTCGGGCAGACCTGCGCGCCGCCCATGCGCGCGAGCCACTACGTGCGCGACGCGGCGGTCATCGGCGCGTTCGGCACCGACCTGCAGCTGAGCCTCGACACGAAGGCGCTCGTGCCGCCGGTGGGCCTCAGCGGGCCGGCGCCCGCGCGCGCGCAAGACCGCCTCTTCGCGCCCCTGCGCGGCTCCGCGTCGATCCTGTGGGCCGATGTGGCCCACGACGTCGCGGACCGCCCGCCGAGCGACGCCTTCACCGACGCGAGCCAGCGTGACGCGGCGCTGGCGGCGTTCGCGCCGTTCCGCATCGACTGCGGCGCGCGCGTCGAGGGCCGCTGCGACGGGCTCCACGCCGCCGGCACGAACCCCGACGTCGAGCCGAAGAACTCCCGCGGGCTCACGCTGCCGGGGGAGCCGTTCGGGCTCGCGCAGAGCGACGACGGCAGCGCGCTGGTGGTCACCCACCAGAACGACACGAAGGCGACCCTGCTCTCGACCGGGCTCTCGTTCGACAGCGGCAGCGACGCGACGCGCATCTCGGCGCCTAGCGTGCAGTTCATCGTCGACAACCTGCGCACCGGCGGCGTCGGGGTCACGAGCGTGCCCTACGATCCCGACGGCTTCACCCCGACCACCCGCCCGCGGCCGGCTTACCTGGAGACCAGCCGCGCGGTCGCCGAGCTCTCTCTGCTGCGCCACTACACCGACGAGTCGGGAGGCACGTCGTCGTCGCTGAACCGCCCGTTCCTCGCGCGGGAGCGCGCCTATCCGCTCGCGGCCTCCGCTGGCGGCACCGACTCGCGCGGCATCGCCCTCGACCCCACCCCGCGCTACGCGTGCAAGAGCCGCGTGAGGCCGGCTGACCCGACGGCCGTGCCGCCGCGCACCGCCCAAGACGTGGCGCGGGACGTCACCGCCTGCGCGCGAAAGCCGCTCCGTGTATTCCTCACCAATCGCACCCCCGCGGCGCTCCTCGTGGGCGAGCTGGGGTCCGACGTGGGCGCGGCCTCGACCGAGGCGTACGACCCCGAGAAGCTCACGTTCTTCGACTCGGTGCCGCTCACGGCGGGCCCGTCGAAGGTGTTCCTCGCGCCCATCGTCGACGGCGACGGCCGCTACGCGCTGCGCGTGTTCGTCGTCTGCTTCGACGCCTCCACCGTGTTCGTCGTCGACCCCGACACGCGCCGACTCGACGGCGTGATCCGCGTGGGCGCGGGCCCGTTCGCGCTCGCGTTCGACCCGTTCGACATGAACGACGTGGCGCGCCGCGCGGAGGTGCCGCTCGACCCGCGCGAGCCCGGCAAGGGCCTGCACCAGTACCGCTTCGCGTACGTGGCGAGCTTCACCAACTCGTTCGTGCAGGTGCTCGACCTCGACAACTCGCTCGCGCGGAAGGACACCTTCGAACGCGTGGTCTTCACGCTGGGCGAGCCCACGCTGCCGAAGGGGGTCAAGTGAGCCCGCGCCGCAACGTCGCGGGTCGCCTCGCCGCGCTCCTCGCGCTCGGGGTGCCCGCGGGCCTCGGCCTCACCGGCGCGCTCGCGAGCTGCGCGCAGACGCCGCCGAACAACCCGGTGCGCTCCTTCGAGCGGCCCGAGAAGGTCGACTTCGTGTGCATGCAGGTGCGCGACGGCACCGCGAACGCGGCCCTCGTCCCGCCAACGCCCGTGGCGCTCTCGAAGTGCACGCCGGTCTCGGCCGAGGCCGCCAGCACGGGCGACGCGGAGTTTCAGCCGTTCCACCTCTACGCGCTCGTCACGCAGACCACGCGCGGCGAGGTCGCCGTCGCCGACCTCACGGCCGGCACGGTCGTCGACCACGACTACAGCGCGCCCGGCGTGAACTTCCTCACGGTGGGCGCGCTCCCGCGCGACATCGCGACCACGCCGGACGGGCTGCTCTCGTTCGTGACCGCGGGCGAGGTGAACAAGCCAGCGCTCTACGCGATCGCCTCGCACCGCATCCTCGGCGACACCGCCGGCGTGGTGCGCAAGGGCCTCGACGGGCAGCTCGAGCCGCCCCACACCACGCTGGCCACCTGGCCGGCGTGCAGCCTCCCCGACGCGCCGACCTCGGTGACGGTCCTCAAGAAGGAGGGGCTCGGCGCCCAGGACGAGCGCGATCCGTACGCCTACCAGGTCGCGGTGCTGCTGCCGGGCGGCGCGGGCGCGAAGGGGCCCGCCAAGATCGTGACGCTCGACGTGAAGCCGTTCCTGCGCGGCGCGGGCCTGCCCAACGTGGGCCTGGCGCCCGGCCTCACCGATGGCCCGCGGGTGGAGCCCGGCTCCCTCGCGCCCTGCCCCGTCGTCGGCGTGGTCGAGCTCGGCGGCGCCGCGCTCGTGCCGCCGGTCGTGCCCAAGGGGCCCGCCTGGGACGACGGCGTGAAGTACCGCGCGGCGGCGGCGCCCCTCCCCGACCCTGGGCCGTTCCCTGCCGGGCAGTCCGCCGTCGAGCCGCTGCCGTTCTCGGCCTCGTGCCTCGCCTCGCCGGCGCCCACCGCGCCGGTCGCCGTGTACGCGGAGCCCCTCGGGAGGGCGGCCCCCACCGGGTTCGTGCGCGACGGGACGCGCCTCTACGTGGGCGACGCGGCGCTGCCGCTCATCCATGTCGTCGACTTGTCGAACCCGACCGCCCCGCGCGAGCTCGCCCCGCTCCTCACGTCGAGCCTGTCGGAGCCCTCGCGCCTCGTCACCGTGAAGGACCTCGCGATCAGCCCAGAGACGCGAGACTACAAACGATTTCTCTACGCCATCGACGACAAACAGGGCTCCCTGCTCGTCTACGACGTGACCGACGACGCCTCGCCGCGGGTGCCGCTCACGAGGCCGCACCCGCAGTCGAACCCGTTCGCGCCGACCGATCGCGTGCAGTTCAGCGCGCCCGTGGTGGCGGTGCAGTTCGCGCGCTACGAGCTGCCGCAGCAGCGCGGCAACGCGCCGTCGACCGGCGCGCTCTGCAACCCGAACCCGGCGATCGGAGTCGGTCAAGGGCCCTTCAGCGATCCGGGCGGGTTCCTGCGGCCCAGCTTCGCGTCGGGCATCGGGCCCGGGCGGCTCCGCGGCGTCTTCGCGTTCGCCACGCTCACGAACGGCCAGATCGTCACGGTCGACGTGGACGACTGGGACGCCCCGTGCCGCCGCCCCGACCCCATGGCCGAGCGCCCCACGAGCGCGACCACCCCCGCCGAGCCCGGCGTGGCGGGCAGTCGTGATCCGTACCACACACCGAAGGCCTTCGCCGAAGGCGACACGACGTCGCCGGTCACGCTTGAGGCCTTCTTCCCGGTGAGCGCGCCGAACCGAGTGCGGTCGCTGTTCACCCTCAACCGGAGCGGCACCGGCGGCAACCACGCGCCCGTGCTCGCCGGCCAGCCGCAGCTCTTCAGCTCGCTGAACGCGCAGCTCTCCACCGTGGGCCCGGGCAGCGAGGGCAGCCCCAAGATCCTGCCGACCCGCACCGACGTCGCTGACCCGGGCTCGCTCGCCGACCCGCTCGCGCCGAACGCTGGCGCCCTGAAGGACGCGCGCAACGACGGCGTGCTGCCGGCCCTCCCCTCCGGCGACACCGCGACCGACGTGCGCGCCAACGTGCGCTTCTCCTACGAGGACCCGACGGTGCACGTCGACCAAGACTGGGCGACCGTGTACGAGGGGGTCATCCCCACGCTCGACGGCGTCGTCGCCACCGTGGCGAGCGGCGACGGCTTCCGCACCCTCACGCTCGCGGCGCCGGCGGCGCAGCTGTGCTCACGGGGCGTCGAGGATTTTGCGTTGGGGAGCGAGCGCGCGCGGGCGGTGTCGGCCGCGCTCGAGGCCGCCAAGCTCCCGGCCATCCCGCTGCTCGAGCGGCGCATGACCGACTACGCCGAGATCACCGACGACCTGCTCCCGCCTACCGATCCCTACTGGCTCGAGGACCAGGCCTGCTGGCCCGACGAGCTGGCGAAGGGCACGGCGACCGCGCGCTTCGCGGCGTGCGACGCCTACTTCGACGGCGACTTCGAGCCCGACCCCAAGGTCACCACGACGCCGAAGGCGAACCCCAACCGACACCTCCCGATCCTCGAGGCCTACGACGGCCGCCTGGTGGTCTCGCGCTTCTTCACGCCGCTCGACGGCCCCGAAGCCGGCCTGCGCCGCGTCGTCCCCCCCGAGGTGAGCAACCAGCGCCCGCTCGCGCTCGCGCAGTGCTGCTTCCATAGCCAGTGGAAGCTCCGCGTGCGCGCAGGGAACCAATGGATCACCAAGGGCGCGAACGCGCGGGCGTCGGTGCAGTTTCTCCACCACGTGAAGCGAGGTGCCGCCGATCGGTGCGTCCAGTCGTGCGAGGCGCGCGATCAGCTCCTCTCGAGCCGCGCGCCCGCGGTGCCGTTCGCCGGCGTGAAGCCTGACGCGGCCCCGGGGCGCAACAGCCCGCTGGCCATGCGAAACCCCATGTTCTCCTTCGTGGCGTGGAACGGCGTGGAGCGGGTGACGGGCGGGTTCCGCGATCTCGAGCCCGCGCGGGACACCTTCTTCCGCTACTCCACGCGGGGGCAGTTCACGGCGCTCACGGCGAACATGTCCACGACGAGCGTCGCGGTGAACCCGCGGGCGATGCGCTACGTCGAGCCCCTCGGGCAGATCGCGATCATCGACGGCGCCTCGCAGGGGCTCGTCCTGTTCGACCTGCGCACCGTCACGCTCTCGCGCACGAGCTTCTTCTGAGGGGGCGAGGGCCGTGGCCAAGGCGAAGGACGCGTCGCAGACGCCGGTCATGCGGCAGTACCTTGGGGCGAAGGCCGCGCACCCCGACGCGCTGTTGTTCTTTCGGCTGGGCGACTTCTACGAGCTCTTCTTCGAGGACGCCGTCGTCGCCGCGCGCGCGCTCGACCTCACGCTGACGAGCCGCAACAAGAACGCCGAGGACGAGGTGCCGATGGCCGGCGTGCCCCACCACGCCGCGGGCTCCTACATCCAGAGGCTCACGGACCTCGGCTACCGCGTCGCGCTCTGCGAGCAGATGGCGGATCCGCAGACCGTCAAGGGGATCGTGCCCCGCGAGGTCGTGCGGGTCGTGACCCCGGCGCTCGTCTACGACGACACGGCGCTCGAGGGCGGGAGCAACGCGTTCGTCGTCGCGGTCGAGCGCGACGGCGACGGCGAGCGGTACGGCGTCGCGGCGTACGACGGCTCCACGGGGGAGCTCTCGGTGACCGACGTGGCGGAGCTGGGTGGCGCCCTCTCCGAGCTCACGCGCCTCGAGCCGCGCGAGGTGCTCCTCGGTCCCGGGTGCGAGGCGCTCGGCGCGCGCCTCGCCGCGCATAGGCCGAAGCTGCCGCGCCGCGCGAGCCACGCGGCGCTCACGCCCCCCGAG
>CAZHGG010000407.1:4916-6015 GCA_964531755.1 uncultured Polyangiaceae bacterium | reverse complement strand
AGCCCCGCGGAGACGGCGCTCACGAGCGCGCCCCCGCGCACGAGCGGCCGATAGCCCACGCGCGGCAGCGCCCGCCCCGCGAGCGTCGACGCGATGGGCCAGGACACGAGCATGGGCGCGAGGGCCATCCCGGCCTCGGTGGGGGAGGCGCCGAGCACGGCCTGCTCGTAGAGCGGCAGGTACGTCACCGTGCCGCTCACGAGCGCGCCGAGCACCGCGCTGCTCGCGTTCGACGCGCGTATCACCGGGAGGCCGAGGAGCCTCGGGGGCAGCACGGGGTCCTCGGCGCGGCGCTCCGCGGCGAGGAAGAGAGCCGTGAGCGCGGCGCCCAGCGGCAGCGTGACGAGCGGCCTCACGCGGCTCGCCCCCGCCAGCACGAGGACGACGGCGCCCGCGAGCAGCGCGCTCCCCAGCAGGTCGAACGAGACCTTCTTGGGCGTGAGGCGCTCGCGGTACACGTGCGCGAGCAGGCCCCCCGCGAGGAGCGCGAACGGCACGTTGGCGAAGAACACCCAGCGCCACGACAGCGCGCGCACGAGCAGTCCGCCGAGCAGCGGCCCGGAGGTGCCCGCGACGGCCCAGACCCCACCGAAGAGGCCCTGCACGCGGCCCCGCTCCTCCGGCCGGTAGAGATCGCCCACGATCGTGAGCGCGATGGGCTGGATGCCGCCGGCGCCCACGCCCTGCACCGCGCGGAACGCCACGAGCGCCCCCATCGTGGGCGCGAGGCCGCTCGCGACCGAGCCGAGCACGAAGACGCCGAGCGCCGAGAGGAGCACGGGCCTGCGGCCGTAGAGGTCGGCGAGCTTGCCGTAGAGCGGCATCGTGAGCGTGGACGAGAGCATGTAGACTGCACCCACCCACCCGTAGAGCGACAGGCCGTGGAGGTCGGCCACCACGCTCGGCATCGCGGTCGCCACCACCGTCGCCTCCATGGCGGCGAGGAACGTGGACAGCAAGATCGCGACGAGCGTCAGGCGGCGCGCGCGGCCTCCGTCGGGGCTCATCGCGGCGGCGCGCGCAGAAAGAACGTCCACGTCACCTCCGGCGCGCGGTCCCACACCCAGTGGCCGAGGCCGTCGACCTTGCAGAACACCGT